>SKJE01000023.1 GCA_007116075.1 Spirochaetia bacterium | reverse complement strand
GGTTTAGTAGTCTTGTATATCATCACAGATATCAGTAAGATGTGCAAGTCCGCTGAAGGAAACAAAGGAAGTTTTTATACTCAGGTATAAGCATCTATTGACAAAAAAATGCTGCTTTGATATCTTCTGCTCTACGCGGATATCATGGATGATCTGTGGTTTGCCCTTGTAGCTCAGTCGGCAGAGCACCACCATGGTAAGGTGGGGGTCACCGGTTCGAATCCGGTCGAGGGCTTTTTCTAATGTGAGGAGAGGATCATGGCTAGTAAAAAAAAGGGACCAGTTGAAAAGATTGCCCTGCAGTGCAGTGAGTGCAAGCAAAAGAACTATACTACTGAGAAGAACAGAAGAAATACTCAGGGGAAGATGGAGCTGAGTAAGTACTGCAAGTTTGACAAGAAACATACCCTCCATAAAGAAGCAAAGATCAAGTAGATGAGCTATTTCTCAGGCCAGTAGCTCCAATGGCTAGAGCGCCGGTCTCCAAAACCGGATGTTGTAGGTTCGAATCCTACCTGGCCTGCTTTCTTATATCGTGTAGAGGAGTGCAATCAATGAAGAAGATCATTAGATTTATTAAGGAAAGTTACACAGAACTCAAGCGGGTGGTATGGCCGACCCGGGATTCGGTGATTTCCTCTACCAAGGTCGTACTGGTTTCAATGCTCTTTTTTGCAGTTGTCCTGGGATTACTGGACTTCCTGCTGCTGAGAGGATTGGACCTGGTATTCTAAGCGAGAAATCGCAGGAAGGTATTATATGGCAAAGGGATGGTATGTGCTTCATACATATTCCGGTTATGAGAATAAAATTGAAAAAACTATTCGTAAACTCTTGGATGATCCCGCTGTAGGTGAGTACGTATCGGATATCAAAGTGCCTTCAGAAGAAGTTGTGGAAGTGAAGGACGGGAAAAAGAAGTACTCCACCAAGAAGTTTCTTCCTGGATATATCCTGCTGGAGATGGACCTGCCTGAGGTCGGCTGGAAGGGAGTCTGCGGTCAGATCCGTAAGATCGAGGGTGTGACCGGATTTGTCGGCACCATCGGCGGGTCCAAGCCCCGTCCTATTACTGCCGAAGAGGCAAAGCGGATTCTCCAGAAGGCCGGGGAAATTAAGACTGAGCGGGTGCTTCGCCCGAAGGATACCTTTACCGTAGGAGAATCGGTTCGTATCGTTGAGGGACCCTTTGATTCTTTTACCGGCACCATTGAAGTTGTAAACTACGAGAAGGGAAAACTAAAAGTGACCGTCGGTATTTTCGGCCGGTCCACCCCTGTCGAAGTGGATTTCCTGCAGGTAGAAAAAATATAGTTACAAGCAATTTGGTTACAGCAGCGGATACGTGTTCGCTTGTATGATAACCCTGCCCGTTGGGTAGGAACGATGATGGGAGCTCGCATAGATGAATGCGAGCGTTAGCACCACAAGGAGAGCTGTTATGGCAAAAAAGAAAATTACTGCAGTGATTAAGCTGCAGGTTCCTGCCCAAAAGGCTACTCCTGCACCGCCCGTAGGTCCCGCACTGGGACCCCATGGCGTCAGTGCCCCGCAGTTTGTGCAGCAGTTTAATGAGAAATCAAAGAACGTTGAAGCAGGCCTGACTGTACCCGTAGTGATTACGGTGTACCAGGACCGCTCCTTCACCTTTATTCTCAAGACACCCCCTGCAGCGGTACTGATTAAGCGCGCATGCGGCATCGGGAGCGGTTCCGGCGAACCTCATAAAAAGAAGGTCGCCGCCTTGTCGAAGGATAAGCTTAAGGAAATTGCGGAGATTAAAATGCCCGATCTTAATGCCAACGACATTGAAGCTGCAATGAAAATTGTTGCTGGAACAGCCCGAAGCATGGGTGTAACGGTGGAGGAATAGTATGAAGCACGGAAAGAAGTACAGAGACGCCATTGAGAAGATGGACCGGGATGCATACTATCCCCTGGAGGATGCGGTTAAGCTTGTGAAGGATCTTGCCTTCGCTAAGTTTGATGAGACCGTGGAACTGTCTATTAAGCTGAAACTGAAGAAGAGCCAGACCGTACGGGATACCCTGGTACTTCCTCATCAGTTCGCCGAGGAGAAAAAAATCCTGGTTTTTGCCAAGGGAGAAAAAGCCGATGAGGCCCGGGAAGCCGGAGCTGCCTATGTCGGTGATGACGACCTGGTTGAGAAGATAAAGGGCGGATGGCTTGATTTTGACGTGGCGGTTGCCACTCCCGACATGATGAAGGATGTTGGTAGACTTGGACCGATTCTGGGACGGCGCGGGCTCATGCCTAACCCGAAGACCAGGACTGTAACCTTTGATATCAAGGATGCGCTTCAAGAGCTAAAGCAAGGCCGTGTGGAATTCCGCTCGGATAAGACCGGTGTTGTGCACCTTTCCATTGGAAAGGTCTCCATGGACGCCGACATGATTGCAGAGAACGTGAAGCGAATTCTCTCGGAGGTGCAGAAGAAGCGCCCCTCAGATACAAAGGGCGAGTTTGTCCAGTCTGTAGCTGTCAGTTCGACCATGGGACCAGGCGTTAAAGTCGAGTTCCAGGAATCTCACTAAGAGGAGGAGATCATGGCAGCATATGAAGTAAAGGTACAGCAGCACAAGGTTGATGCCGTGGAAATTCTCAAGCAGGAGTTTGCAACGGTAGATAACTATATCTTCACCAACTACCGGGGCCTCACGGTTGAACAGATTACCAACCTGAGAAAAAAGCTCTGGGAAGAGAATGCCCGTTACCGGGTTGTGAAGAACAGATTTGCAAAGATTGCCCTGAAGAATCTGGATTGTCCCGAGGTGGATGACCAGCTGACCGGACCTACCGCAGTAGCCCTTCCGATGAAGGATGCAAATACGGTAGCGAAGATCCTGGTTGATTTTTCCAAGGTTGCCCCGATTGAAATCAAGGGCGGAATTGTTGAAGGCCGGGTATTTACGGCCGATCAGATTATTGAATTCAGCAAGCTTCCCTCACGGGATGAACTGCTTGCTAGACTGGTTGGAACCATGCAGGCTCCGATCCAGAATATGGTCTATGTCCTGGATGCCCTGCCCACCAAACTGGTGCGCACCCTGCAGGCCGTAGCTGATGCAAAAAGTGAATAACACAGTATTAGTCTTCCCACGTAGCATGCTATTACTGTGGATGTATAAATAAAATTTTTTAAATTATAAGGAGAAGATAATATGGCTACCGTAAAGAAAGAAGATATCCTGGAAGCAGTTTCCAACATGACTGTACTTGAGCTCTCTGATCTGATCAAGAGCATGGAAGAGAAGTTTGGCGTTACCGCCGCTGCACCAGTTGCAGTTGCCGGAGCTGCCGCTGCCGCTGCACCTGTAGAAGAAGTAGAGGAGCAGACTGAATTCGATGTAATCCTGAAGGGTATTGGTGATGGTAAGAAAATTCCAGTTATCAAGGAAGTTCGGGCTCTTACCGGACTCGGCCTTAAGGAAGCGAAGGAGATTGTTGAAGCCGGCGGAAAGGCTATCAAGGAAGGGATCTCCAAGGAAGAGGCTGCTACTATCAAGGGAAAACTTGAGGCAGCTGGCGCAGAAGTTGAGGTTAAATAGTTGTTGGGATAACATATCCTATGTATTCTCAGTTACCGCCGGAGTAATATAGTCCGGTGGTAACTTGTGTCCTTAAGACAGCGGTCTGCATAAGCATGCTGCTGTCCTTGATTCCATTTTCAGGGGGTAACAATGCTTGCCGACGGCAAAGCCATACAAAGAACCTATATAGGTGAGCAGTTTGAAGATATCATGGAGCTGCCTAATCTGATTGATGTGCAGCTCATGTCATTTGATTACTTCCTTCAGCGCTCACGGCTGCAGCAGGGACTGCCGCTGCTGAATCGGGGGCTGGAAGAAGTGTTTCAGACCACCTTTCCCATTGAAAGTCCCAGCGGGGATATGCTCCTTGAATATGTGCGTTATACCCTTGACGAAGAGCATATACGGCCTGAGATGGAATGCAAACTCAAAGGGCAGACCTACTCAATCACCATAAAGGCTAAGGTGAACCTGGTATTCCTCGAGACCGGGGAGATCCGCCAGAAGGATATCTATATCGGCGATATTCCCCTCATGACTGAGCGGGGAACCTTCGTCATCAATGGTGCTGAGCGTGTTGTGGTCAGTCAGATCCACAGATCCCCTGGTGTAATATTTTCCTTTGAAAAGGGGGTGTTCTCATCGCGGATCATTCCCTACAGGGGCTCCTGGCTGGAATTTGAGATTGACCAGAAAAAAGAGCTTATCTTTGCAAAGATCGACCGGAAAAAGCGTATACTCGGAACCCTCTTTCTGCGGGCCCTGGGGCTCAACAGCAGGGAGCAGATTCTTGCACAGTACTACTGTTCAAAACGGGTACAGCTGGTGGACTCCCGGGAGGAGAAGGACCTGCTGGTGGATACGGTGCTCTTCCGGGATATCACCATCACCGTCGACGGTGAGCAGAAGAAGCTCTACCGCGCGGGTGATAAGCTGCATCCCCATGAAATTGACGAACTGTTCCACTCCGAAGTGGAAGAGATTGACATCATAGATTTTGACCATGAGGATTCCCTTCATTCACAGATCATCCTGCGCTGCTTCGAGATTGAAGAGGCTAAGCATACCCGTACTGAAGCAGGCTTTGACGAGCCGACCAAGGAAGACGCCCTCATAGCAATTTATTCGGTGCTGATGCCGGGAGAGCCGATCAGCCTGGAGAATGCCGAGAAGGATCTCAATACCATGTTCTTCACTCACCGCAGGTACGACCTCGGCAGGGTGGGACGGTATAAGCTGAATAAGAAAATCGATTATGAGCAGCCTGACGAAGAGCCGGTACTGCGCCGGGATGATATCGTAAAAACCATGGAGTACCTGATAAAGGTCTACATTGGTGAAGAGAACGAGGACGATATCGACCACCTGGGCAACAGGCGAGTCCGGTCTGTGGGAGAGCTGCTTCAGAATTCCCTGAAGACGGCCTTTTCCCGGATGGAGCGGATTGCCAAGGAGCGGATGAATCTAGACACCGAGCGGGCAGTTCCCCAGGAGCTGATTTCCATCAAGCCGGTGACTGCTGCAATCAAGGAGTTTTTTGGATCAAGTCAGCTCAGCCAGTTCATGGACCAGGTGAATCCCCTGGCTGGACTGACCCATAAGAGAAGACTTAATGCCCTCGGACCAGGAGGTCTTTCCCGGGAACGGGCGGGATTTGAGGTGAGGGACGTCCACTATACCCACTACGGCAGGATGTGTCCCATTGAGACACCGGAAGGTCCGAATATCGGACTTATTGTCTCCCTGGCAAACTATACCAAAATCAATGAGTACGGATTTCTCGAGACTCCATATCGGAAGGTGGTTGAGGGCAAGGCGACCAAGGATGTGTTCTACATGTCTGCCATTGACGAGGAGAAGTACTTCATCGCCCAGGCCAATGCGTCACTTAACGAGGACGGCTCATTCCAGAGCGACCTGATATCGGTCAGGAAGTCCGGTGACTATACCACCAGACCACCTGAGCAGATCCAGTATATGGATATCTCACCGAAGCAGGTAATTTCGGTAGCCACCTCCCTGATTCCCTTCCTTGAGCACGACGATGCCAACCGTGCACTTATGGGATCCAACATGCAGCGTCAGGCGGTTCCCCTGGTATTCCCTGTGCCTCCTGTGGTGGGAACTGGAATGGAGGCGAAGACCGCCTACGACTCAGGGGTGCTGATCCTGGCAAGACGGCCCGGTACAGTGGAATATGTCAGCAGTACAACGATCATAGTGCATCCGGATAATCCGAAGGATGACAAGGATCGGGATGAGTATCTGGTGCAGAAATTCCAGCGTACCAACCAGGATACCTGTTTTCATCAGCGTCCGATTGCAAAACTTGGACAGAAGGTTGCCGCCGGTGATGTGCTTGCCGACGGTCCCTCCACCAAGGACGGGGAACTAGCCCTGGGCAGGGATGTGATGGTCGGGTTTATGCCCTGGAACGGCTACAACTATGAGGACTCAATCCTCATCTCCGAACGGGTGGTGAAGGATGATGTTTATACTTCTGTGCATATCAAGGAATACAGTATTGATGTGCGGGAGACCCGGCTTGGACCTGAAAAACTGACCCGGGATATTCCCAACACCAGCGAGAAGTCGCTGGAGCAGCTCGACGAGGACGGGATTATCAGGATCGGGGCAAACGTCAAGTCAGGCTATATCCTGGTGGGGAAGGTTACCCCGAAAGCGGAGGCCGACTCCACCCCGGAATTCAAGCTGCTCAACTCGATCTTCGGCGAGAAAGCCAAGGAAGTCCGGGACACCTCTCTTCGGGTACCCCACGGTACAGAAGGGACGGTAATCGACATTCAGCGGCTCAAGCGGTCCGAGGGCGATGATCTCTCTCCCGGTGTGGACGAAGTGGTCAAGGTTCTGATTGCTACCAAGCGGAAGCTCCGGGAAGGTGATAAGATGGCCGGACGCCACGGTAATAAGGGTGTTATTTCGCGGATTCTGCCTGAGGAGGATATGCCCTACCTTGAAGACGGAACCCCCCTGGATATCTGCCTGAACCCCCTCGGTGTACCCTCCCGTATGAATATCGGTCAGCTGCTGGAAACCCAGCTCGGCTGGGCAGGAAGGGCACTGGGACAGTGGTTCTCCACTCCCGTGTTCCAGTCTGCCACAGCGGAACAGTTGGAGGAGAAGATGCTGGAAGCCGGGCTTCCGGTAAATTCAAAGGCGAGACTCCGGGACGGACGTACCGGTGAATATTTTGAAAATGATGTGTTTACCGGCTATATGTACATCCTGAAACTGCACCACCTGATTGACGATAAGATGCATGCCCGGTCTACCGGCCCTTACTCGCTGGTGACCCAGCAGCCCCTGGGTGGAAAGGCCCAGTTCGGCGGCCAGCGGCTTGGTGAGATGGAAGTATGGGCTCTTGAGGCCTACGGTGCTGCAAATACCCTGCAGGAGCTGCTGACCATCAAGAGTGACGATATGAATGGAAGGGTACGCATCTATGAGAATATTGTGAAGGGAGAGCCCTCATCCAGTGCGGGCATGCCTGAATCTTTTAATGTGCTTGTGCAGGAACTTCGCGGACTTGCACTGGATCTGAGTATCCATGATGTGAACAACAAGCAGATCCCCCTCACCGAACGTGACGAGGAACTGATCAATAAAAAGGGCGACGATTTCTAAGACAGGAGCATGGCGGAATGAGAGAAATTCAGGATTTCGATAATATAAAAATTCAGTTAGCTTCGCCGGCACAGGTACGGGACTGGTCCTACGGAGAGGTGAAGAAGCCGGAAACGATCAACTACCGGACTCTTCGCCCGGAAAAGGACGGACTGTTCTGTGAGAAGATATTCGGCACCACCAAAGAGTGGGAGTGCTACTGCGGAAAATTCAAGTCGATCCGGTACAAGGGGGTCATCTGTGACCGCTGCGGGGTCGAGGTAACCCATTTCAAGGTCCGCCGTGAGCGGATGGGCCATATTGAACTGGCTTCCCCGGTTTCCCATATCTGGTACTATCGGTCTGTTCCCTCCCGGATGGGGCTCCTGCTGGACCTCACTGTTGCGGCTCTACGTTCGGTGCTCTACTATGAGAAGTATATTGTCATAGATCCCGGTGATACTGACCTGAAGATGAAGCAGCTGCTCAATGAGGATGAATACTACGAAGCTCGTGAACGTTACGGGGAGAGTTTCTCCGCCGGCATGGGTGCTGAAGCGGTAAAGACACTTCTCATAGAACAGGATCTCAATAGCCTTTCGGCTGAGCTTCGGGGCAAGATGATAGATAAGGGAGTGAAAACCGATAAGCGTCTGCTTCGTAGAATTGAGATTGTTGAAAACTTCCGGGATTCCGGAAACCGTTCGGAGTGGATGATCCTCGACGTTATCCCGGTGATTCCGCCTGAACTGCGCCCTATGGTGCAGCTCGATGGAGGACGGTTTGCAACATCGGACCTTAATGACCTCTACAGAAGGGTGATCAATAGAAATAACCGACTTAAGCGCCTTATGTCCCTCAACGCACCTGATATCATTATCCGTAATGAAAAGCGGATGCTCCAGGAAGCTGTTGATGCTCTCTTCGATAACTCGAAGAAGAAACGGGTGGTAAAGGGAGCTTCCAATCGGCCCCTGAAGTCCCTGTCGGACATGCTCAAGGGAAAACAGGGACGGTTCCGGCAGAACCTGCTGGGTAAGCGGGTGGACTACTCCGGACGATCGGTGATCGTCGTCGGACCGGAGCTCCGGCTGCATCAGTGCGGACTTCCCGCCAAGATGGCCCTGGAGCTCTTCAAGCCCTTTATTATGAAGCGGCTGGTAGAGAAGGATATCGTATATAACATCAAAAAGGCTAAGACCCTGGTTGAACAGGAAACACAGGAGGTCTGGTCAATCCTCGATGAGGTGGTCCGGGAACACCCGGTGCTGCTCAACCGTGCTCCTACCCTCCACAGACTCGGTATCCAGGCTTTCGAACCGATACTGGTTGAAGGGAAGGCCATAAAACTCCATCCTCTGGTATGTCATGCATACAATGCGGACTTTGATGGAGACCAGATGGCCGTCCATGTACCGCTGACTCAGGCGGCCCAGATTGAATGCTGGACCCTGATGCTCTCTGCAAAGAATCTGCTTGATCCGGCCAATGGTAAACCGGTGGTCTTCCCATCCCAGGACATGGTGCTGGGAATCAACTATCTTACCAAGTTGAGAAAGGGTGAGCCAGGAGAAGGGAAGTTCTTTGACAATGGTGATGAGGTACAGATGGCTCTTGATGCGGGTTCGGTTAAGTACAATACCGAGATCCGGTATCTCCTGTCCACCGGGGAGATTATTACCACTACCCCCGGGCGGGTCATCTTTAATCAGAACCTTCCGAAGGGAGTTCCCTTCAAGAACATAACCTTCGGGGACAAGCAGCTGCGTGCCCTGGTGGGAGAGACCCTCCAGACTATGGATTCAGCTGCTGCTGTTGAGCTGCTTGATACCATCAAGGATGTAGGTTTCTCCTACGCGACCAAATTCGGAGCTACCATTGGTCTGTCGGATATTCTCGTACCAGATGCAAAGCGGGAGATGATCGATCATGCCAACGAGCAGGTCCGGGAAATACAGAATCAGTACCTCCAGGGACATATAACCCAGGAGGAGCGGTATAACCGTGTTGTTGAGGTATGGAGTCTCACCAATGAGAACCTTACCAACGAGCTGATGGACTGGCTGAAGAAGGATAAACAGGGATTCAACCCGGTTTACCTCATGGCCGATTCCGGTGCCCGGGGAAGCAGAACCCAGATCAGACAGCTGGGCGGCATGCGGGGGCTTATGGCTAAGCCCTCCGGTGATATCATTGAGCTGCCTATCCGCTCCAACTTCAAGGAGGGGCTGTCGATTATTGAGTTTTTTATCTCCACCAATGGTGCCCGTAAGGGTCTTGCAGATACTGCCTTGAAGACTGCCGATGCCGGATACCTGACCCGCCGGCTTGTTGATATCGCCCAGGATGTGGTGATCAATGAACTCGACTGCGGTACCATTAATGGTATTGAGACCTATGCCCTCAAGGACGGTGAGGAGATTGTTGAGTCCCTCACGGACAGGATCACTGGACGGTTTACCCTGGAGCGGGTAAAGCATCCGATCACCGATGAGGTTATCGTAGATGTCAATGAAGAGGTCACCGATGAGGTTGCCCAGCAGATTGAGGATGCAGGGATTGAGAGTGTCCGGCTGCGTACGGTGCTTACCTGTGAGGCGCGCCACGGTGTATGTCAGTTCTGCTACGGACGGAACCTGGCTACAAACAAGACCGTTGAAATCGGTGAAGCCGTCGGTATTATTGCAGCCCAGTCCATAGGGCAGCCGGGTACCCAGCTGACTATGCGGACCTTCCATATCGGTGGAACTGCAACTAAGCTCAGTGAAGAAAATAAAATTACCCTTAACTATCCCCTGATGGTGACTGAGGTGGTCGGAAATACCGTGTCTATGAAGGACGGTACAGTGCTCTTTTCACGGAAGGGGTACGTCATGGGCTCAAAGGTGCTCAAGGAGATCCCCCTCGACCGTTTTGATGAACTGGCAGTCGGTAACGACGACAAGGTCGCCCTCGGATTTCCCCTGGGAAAGAAGGACGGAGAGGATGTGCTCTCAGAGGATATTGCCTATGTGAAACTTTCTGAGAGTCACATGTATCTGATTTCACAGCCCCAGCGCATTGATGTCAGAAATGGTGCGAACCTGCTGGTCAAAGTAGGTGATATTGTTCCTGAGGGTGCAAGTATTGCGACCTTTGACCCCTTCAGCGAACCGATCATTGCTGAAAAAGATGGTATTATCCGCTTTGTGGATATTCTGCTTGGGACGACGCTCAAGGAGGAAATTAATGAGGATACCGGTAACATCGAAAAGAAAATTACCGAGTATACCCTTGAAACCCTCCAGCCGCGGATGATCATCACCGATGAGGACGGAAATGAACTTGCTGCCTACTTTCTGCCCGGATCTTCCTATCTGAACGTCGAGGACGGCCAGAAGGTGACCGAGGGCAGGATTCTGGCAAAGCTGCTTAAGGAGAACGTGAAGACCCGGGATATCACCGGTGGTCTGCCCCGTGTAGGGGAGCTCTTTGAAGCGCGAAGGCCGAAGCTTGCGGCGGTGCTGGCACAGGTAACTGGAATAGTACGGTTTCACTCCATTGTGAAGGGTAAGCGCGTGATCGTTGTCGATGATACCTACGGTAATGAGTTTAAGCACCAGGTACCCATGGGAAGGCATCTGCTTGTGCGTGACGGCGATATGGTGAAGGCCGGCGAGCCCCTCTCTGACGGTGTTATGGATCCCCATGATGTCATTGGCATCCTCGGTGAGAATGCCCTCCAGACCTTCCTGGTAAATGAGATCCAGGAAGTCTACCGGCTCCAGGGGGTCGACATCAACGACAAGCATATTGGTGTGATCGTACGGCAGATGATGCGCAAGGTGGAGATCGTGGATATGGGAGATACAAGCTTTATCTTCGGTCAGCAGGTAGATAAATACCGTTTCCACGAGGAGAACCGAAAGGTCCTGCGTGAGGGTGGTGAGCCTGCGATTGCTAAGCCCCTGCTGCTGGGTATGACCCGTGCATCATTGAGTATTGAGTCCTTTATCTCCGCAGCCTCATTCCAGGAGACTACGAAGGTATTGACAAATGCGGCTATAGCTGGTAGTAGAGATGAGCTGAGGGGTCTTAAGGAAAATGTAATTATTGGACACCTTATCCCTGCTGGTACCGGCATGAAGTCCTATCGGGACGTGCAGTTGGTGCAGGAGAGTCGTGAAGATATAGATGCTTCGGTTCTTAATGTGATGGCATCACGTAAGCGTGCCGGGGAACTTGAAAAAAAAGCGTTAGACGAACCAGTAACTGAAGGTGAATTTGAGACTGCAGACTACGACGAGTAGAAGGTTAGTCTTGAACTCCATGCTGACTTCGGTAATGTGATATATTGGCTGCAGCGGAATGTTGTACAACTCATGCAGCTCTGACATGAAGCGGCCCCGAAAGCAGGGGCGAGTATAGAAAGGGAGTATTGTAAATAGATGCCGACTATTAATCAGTTGATTCGAAAGGGCCGCAAGGTCCAGGGACACAAGACAAAATCACCCGCACTAGAGGCTTGCCCCCAGAAGCGTGGTGTGTGTACCCGGGTAATGACCGTTACCCCCAAGAAGCCGAACTCGGCGCTGCGGAAGGTAGCAAGAGTGCGGCTTTCCAACGGGATTGAGGTAACTGCATACATACCCGGTATTGGACATAACCTTCAGGAACACTCAGTAGTGCTCCTGCGGGGCGGAAGGGTAAAGGACCTCCCCGGTGTACGGTACCATATCGTACGTGGTGCGAAGGATACCCTTGGAGTGAACGACAGGAAGCAGGGCCGGTCCAAGTACGGCACCAAGCGGCCAAAGGCGTAGGAGGGCGTATATGAGTAGAAGAAATGTAGCTCCCCAGCGCGATATTCTTCCCGATCCGCGGTATAACAGCATTATTGTTGAGAAATTTATCCGGCGTATGATGGTTGACGGAAAGAAGTCCGTCAGCAATGCCATGATGTACGATGCAATGGCAGTTATGGCGCAGAAGACCAATGAAAACGCATTGGATGTGTTTCTCAAGGGTCTTGAGAACGTCAAACCCATGGTCGAGGTGAAATCCCGACGTGTGGGCGGTTCAACCTACCAGGTACCTGTGGAAATCAGGGAGTCCAGGCGGGAAGCGCTTGCTATGCGTTGGATCATCAAGGCTGCCCGTACCAGGAGCGGACGATCAATGGGCGAAAAGCTCTCCGCGGAACTGCTTGACGCCTACAATTCAACCGGTACGGCATTCAAGAAGAAAGAAGAGACCCACAGGATGGCAGAGGCCAACAAGGCATTCAGTCATTATCGGTGGTAGCAGGAAAATATACACCCATTGGGTGTTCAGTGACCGTTATACGGTTGACTAAATTGCTGATAACATCTATATTCAGCACAGCCTGATCATTGGGGCAGCTTTGGCTGTCTCGAGTGGTCAGGATTGGTCATGAGCCAAACCCATCATCCTTGATGCATTTAGGATGATAAGGTGGTTCCAGACAACGTACAGATCAAACTGTGCCATGTCATTTAAGGCTGCAAGGATAACCTGAATGACCTCTGGATCCTTCCTTATATATCTCTTCATGAATCTTAACAGGTAATGTGGGTGCCCTATGGGCAGGCATTTGTTACTGATAGATATTAAATTAATTTTTATTTTTTCCGTGATTTAGTCACAAGGAGGAACGGATGGCTAAAGCAAAATTCGAGAGGACGAAACCGCATATTAACGTCGGTACAATCGGACATGTTGACCACGGTAAGACCACCCTGACCGCTGCAATCACCATGATCAGCGCGAAGAAGTTCGGGGACAGGCTGTTCAACTACGACGAAATTGATAACGCTCCTGAAGAAAAGGCAAGAGGAATTACAATCAACACTCGTCATGTTGAGTATCAGACTGATAGCCGGCACTATGCACATGTGGACTGCCCGGGTCATGCTGACTACATTAAGAACATGATCACCGGTGCTGCCCAGATGGACGGTGCTGTAATCGTAGTTGCTGCAACTGACGGTGCTATGGCACAGACCAAGGAACACATCCTCCTGGCTCGCCAGGTAGGTGTACCAGGCTTGATTGTATTTGTTAACAAGACCGACCAGGTGGACGATCCAGACCTGATCGAGCTGGTTGAAGAGGAAATGCGGGACCTGCTCACTGAGTATGAATTCCCCGGAGACGAGATTCCTATCATTAAGGGTTCCGCCTTCAACGCAATGGAAAACCCCGATGATCCTGAAGCAACAAAGTGTATCATGGATCTCCTTGATGCAATGGACAGCTATTTTCCCCAGCCCGAGCGTGCTACAGACAAGCCATTCCTGATGCCTATTGAGGATATTTTCTCAATCCAGGGTCGTGGTACTGTTGTGACTGGACGTATTGAGCGCGGTATTGTCAAGGTCGGCGATGAAATTGAAATCGTAGGCATCAAGGCTACCAAGAAAACCACCTGTACCGGTGTTGAGATGTTTAACAAGCTTCTTGACGATGGCCAGGCTGGTGACAATATTGGTGCCCTGCTTCGCGGTGTTGATAAGAAGGAAGTTGTTCGTGGTCAGGTGCTTGCTAAACCAGGCTCCATTACTCCCCACAAGAACTTTATCGGAACCATCTACTGCCTGAGCAAGGAAGAGGGCGGTCGTCACTCACCGTTCTTTCCCGGATACCGGCCCCAGTTCTACTTTCGGACTACCGATATTACCGGTACAGTAAACCTTCCTGAAGGTAAGCAGATGGTAATGCCCGGTGACAATTCTGAAATCACCGTTGAACTGATCAACCCTATTGCCATGGAGAAGGGACTCCGCTTCGCTATCCGCGAGGGTGGAAGAACTGTAGCCAGCGGCCAGGTCGTTGAAGTTATCGAGTAACTATTGCATGCATCATCTCGTACACCCCGATAAAAGGGTGTGCGAGATATCTGTATGGGAGGAATAATGGCCAAGGAAAGAATTCGAGTGCGGCTTAGAGGATTTGATATTGAACTGGTGGAACAGAGCTCACGGGCAATTGTCGACACGGTAGTGAAGGCAGGAGCTAAGGTAGCAGGCCCTGTACCTCTGCCGACTCGTATCAATAAGTTCACGGTCTTGCGATCGCCTCATGTAAACAAAAAGTCTCGTGAACAGTTTGAAATGCGGACTCACAAGAGGCTGGTTGACATTCTTGATCCTACATCAAAGGTTATGGATGCCCTTATGAAGCTTGAGCTTCCTGCTGGTGTGGATGTAGAGATTAAACAATAGAGACAGTAGTTAGTTAAGAAAACAGTTGAGGTGAATGATGTTAGGGCTGATCGGCAGAAAAGTCGGAATGACACAGGTATTTGACGACCGGGGGGTACTTACTCCGGTGACTGTCATAAAAATAGATGGAAATGTCGTGGTCTCACAGCGCACCACGGATAAGAACGGTTACAATGCCTGTGTGCTTGGTGCAGAAGCAATCAAGCCGAGCAAAGTGACAAAACCCTACGCGGGACAGTTCAAGGAATCAGGTGAGCCGAAGCGTATTCTTATGGAGATGCGCGACTACGATCAGGAAGTGGTTGTAGGAGACACCCTCGGAGTTGATCTGTTCAAAGAGATCGCCTTTGTTGACATAGAGGGAACTTCGAAAGGAAAAGGATTCCAGGGTGCTATGAAACGTCATGGTTTTGCAGGCGGTAATGCAACCCATGGATCCAAGTTCAAACGAGGTCTCGGTGGTACCGGTATGGCAGCTACGCCCTCCCGAGTATTCAAGGGAACAAAGATGCCCGGCAGAATGGGCGGCGAGAAAACCTCCGTGCAGAATCTGCGTGTTGTCAAGATAGACGAGGACAAGCAGGTCCTGATGGTGAAGGGCGCGGTCCCCGGACCGAGGCAGGGTGTCGTGATTGTCAAAAAGGCTAAAAAGAAGTAGGGGCAAACCATGAAAGCGAAAGTCTTTTCGATACAAGGCGAAGAGGTTAAAGATATAGAGCTCAGCGATGCTGTCTTCAACCATGATGTCAGCGAGGGAGCCATTTATTACGCAGTGAACAATGAACTTGCTAACCGACGGGTAGGTACCGCACAGGTAAAGACCCGGGGAATGGTGAACTACAGCAATGCAAAGCCCTGGCGGCAGAAGGGTACCGGTCACGCCCGAGCGGGAGATAAAAAATCCCCCATTTGGGTAGGCGGTGGTACAATATTCGGTCCCCAGAGCCGGGATTACAGCTATAAGATGCCGAGGAAAATTAAGCGTCTGGCTATGGTTTCCCTGCTTTCCCAGAAGATCCAGGAAGAGCGGCTGAAGGTGGTGGAAGATTTCACCGTCGAGTCCGGAAAGACCAAGGATCTTGTATCGGTGCTCAAGCAGTTTATCGGTGACCAGAGGACGGTTATCGTGCTGAAGGATGATGACGAACTGCTCAGAAGAGCCGGTCGGAATATTCCCTGGCTGCATATGTTGAGCTATAACAGGCTCTCTGCTAAGGAGCTTCACTACGGGAAACAGATTCTCGTGATGGAGTCTGCTGCAGGGAATCTTAACGAATTTTACGGAAAATGAGGGGTCGCATCGTGAGAGCAGATCAGGTAATTATTGAACCGGTGCTGACAGAAAAGTCGAATCTCATGCGGGAAGCTGAAACAAAGAAGTATGCCTTCAAGGTTGATCCCCGGGCGAATAAGACTCAGATTATGCAGGCAGTTGAGCAACTGTTTTCTGTCAAACCAGTAGACTGCAATGTGGTGAACGTAAAGGCGAAGCCTAAGTACACCAGAACTCGTTCAGGGGTACGGTCCGGAAGTACCGCACCCTGGAAGAAAGCCATTGTTACCCTTTCGAAGGGTGACTCGATCAAAGCGATCGACGGCGTGTAGGATAGGGGGTTACAACCATGGGAATTAAAACATACAAGCCAAGAACCCCGAGTCTTCGGTATAAGACAACTTTGACCTTTGAGGAGATCACCGTCTCTACGACGGAGAAGTCGCTTACCAAGGGTCACGGTTCAAAGGGCGGACGCGGAGCCGGTGGACGGATCAGCGTAAGAAGGCGAGGCGGCGGACATAAACGGAAACTGCGGGTTATCGACTTCAAGAGAAATAAGATTGGTGTTCCCGGGGTGGTGAAGGATATATCCTATGATCCCAACCGAACGGCTAACATTGCGCTGATCAACTATGTCGACGGCGAGAAACGATATATCCTTGCTCCCAAGGGACTGAAGGTGGGAAGTACCATTTTTAGCGGTGCTGAAGCTTCCCTTGAAGTGGGCAATTCCCTTCCGTTGGTAAATATGCCTCTCGGTATGGTCGTCCATAACGTGGAAATGCATCTCGGTAAGGGCGGACAGCTGGTCCGGTCAGCCGGTGCAGGTGCAACGATTATTGCGAAGGAAGGGGATTATGTGACTCTGAGACTTCCCTCCGGTGAAGCTAGGATGATCTTTGCTCAGTGCAGCGCTACTATTGGCGAGGTTGGTAACGAGGACCACATGAACGTGTCCCTTGGAAAAGCCGGCCGGTCACGGTGGCTGGGCAGACGGCCCAAGGTTCGTGGTGTTGTTATGAACCCTGTTGACCACCCACACGGTGGTGGTGAGGGACGTACCTCCGGCGGTCGCCATCCGGTGACTCCATGGGGTGTTCCCACAAAGGGCTACAAGACCAGGAAGAAGAAGAAGACTTCCAGCAAGTTTATCGTGAAGAAAAAAAGGTAGGGGTAGGACGTGGCTAGGTCAATAAAAAAAGGTCCTTTTATCGAGAAGGCATTGTACAAGCGGGTTCTCGAGGCGAATAAAGCGGGTAATAAGGCGATGATCAAAACCTATTCCCGGTGTTCGACAATTATTCCGGAAATGGTCGGTCTGACCGTCTCGGTTTACAATGGTAAGACGTGGGTTCCGGTATATGTTACAGAGAATCTTGTGGGTCACAAGCTCGGTGAGTTTTCGCCTACCAGGATCTTCCGTGGACATGCAGGTTCAGATAATAAGGCGAGGAAGAGATAGGTGTCATGATGGAAGCTAAAAAGGGTTATCAAGCTACTGCCAAGTATCTGATGGTATCACCTCATAAAGTTCGTCCCGTGGCGGATCTTGTTCGCGGGAAGGGATATGTGGATGTTCTGGCGGTCCTCGAGGCGATGCCTCAGAAGGGAGCCAGACTGATTCACAAGGTGGTGCGGTCTGCTGCGGCAAATGCGATTGCACAGAATAAGAAACTGGATGAAGAGATGCTCTTCGTGAAGGAAATACAGGTGAATGAGGGTCCCCGGTTGAAGCGGGTATGGGCCCGGTCCCACGGAAGGCGGGACATTCTCCTGAAGCGGATGAGTCATATCTCTGTCGTCCTTGATGAAAAAGCGAGAATGGGGGACTAAATGGGTCAGAAAGTTAATCCAACGGGGCTTCGTTTAGGAGTCAACAAAACATGGAAATCCAAGTGGTATGTGGACCCCAAGGAATATGCTGATACGCTGCATGAAGACCTGCAGCTGCGTAAGGAACTGGAAAAGTGTCCTGAAACACAGGGAGCTGATATTGCTGATGTGGAGATTATCCGCAAGCCCCAGCGTATTACGATTATCATCAAGACTTCCCGTCCGGGTATCATCATCGGTCCCAAGGGAGCGAATGTTGAGAAACTTGGAGGACGTCTCCAGAAGCTTGCTAACAAGAAGATCCAGATAAAGATCAAGGAAGTGAAGCGGGCTGAGGCTGATGCACAGCTGATCGCGGCAAATGTTGCACGGCAGCTGAAAAGCAGAGGCTCCTTCCGTCGATCTCTCAAGATGGCCGTAAGCAGCGCTATGAAGGCCGGTGTCCAGGGAGTGAAGATTAAAGTTTCCGGACGGCTCGGCGGTGCGGAGATGGCTCGTACTGAATGGCAGAAAGCCGGTCGGGTACCCCTGCATACCCTCCGTTCCGATATTGACTACGGGTTTGCTGAGGCCCATACCACCTTTGGTGTTATCGGCGTGAAGGTATGGATCTTCAAGGGTGAAGTCTATAAGAAGACGAAACAGGAAGATGCGGGTCTGCTGGTGAATAAACCAAAAGAACGCAACGATGCAAGGAGTCAGTAGGCTATGCTCAGTCCAAAGAGAGTTAAATACAGGAAAAAGCAGCGTGGAACTCGGGATGGTGTAGCCCACCGGGGGAATACGGTAGCCTTTGGTGATTTCGGCCTGGTAGCACTTGAGCCGAAGTGGATAACTGCTCGGCAGATAGAGGCAGCACGTATCGCCATGACCCGTCACGTTAAGCGTGGTGGTAAGGTGTGGATCCGGATCTTCCCGGATATGCCCTATACCAAGAAACCTGCGGAAACACGGCAGGGAAAAGGTAAGGGAAATCCCGAAGGATGGGTTGCTGTAGTAAAGGAAGGCGCGATCATGTTTGAAATGGCCGGTGTCCGGGAGGAGCTTGCACGGGAGGCCTTTAAGCTTGCCGGCAGTAAGCTGCCTATCAAGACGAAGTTCGTGATAAGAAGGGATTTGGAGTAGCAGTATGAAGAACTCGTTTAACGATTTAACCTATACTGAGTTGGTAACAAAACGTGAGGAGCTGCAGCAGACCTACCTGAAGATGAGAATCGACAAGGTGATGGGCCATCTGGAGAATCCTCTGGGGCTTCGCACGATGCGTCGTCAGCTTACCAGGTTGAATACCATGATTCACGAATATGCCCTGGGCATTCGGGAAAAGAAATAAAAAGAGAGGCCTGTGGGATATGGATGTTAAAAAGAAGTCATATATGGGACGGGTTGTGAGTGACAAGATGGATAAGACCGTTGTGGTGCTTATCACCACAAAGCAGCTACATCCCTTGTATAAGAAGTATGTAACCAGAACGAAGAAGGTCAAAGTGCACGATGAGAAGAATTCAGCTCATATCGGTGATACCGTGAGGTTAATCGAATGCAGACCTATCAGCAAAGACAAATGCTGGCGTCTATCTGGAATTGTTGAACGCGCAAAATAAGGGATAAGGAGCTGGGTTATGATTCAGATGCAATCGTACTTGAACGTAGCTGACAACAGCGGCGCCAAACGCGTGCAGTGCATAAAGGTTCTCGGCGGCAGTAAACGAAAAAATGCTGGTGTTGGAGACGTGATTGTCGTTGCGGTGAAGGATGCGCTGCCCAACGGACAGATCAAACGAGGTGCTGTTCAGAGGGCTGTTATTGTCCGCACGAAGAAGGAGTATCGCCGCCTTGATGGTACCTACATCAGGTTTGATGATAACGCATGTGTCATCATCGACACGAACGGGAACCCCAGGGGAAAGAGAATCTTTGGCCCCGTAGCCCGGGAGCTTCGGGACGGTGGATATATGAAGATCGTCTCACTGGCACCGGAAGTGTTGTAGGAGCGTAGTATGGGAAAGACAAAGCTGAAAAGGAACGATACGGTTGTGGTGCTTGCAGGAAAAGATAAGGGTAAGACCGGAAAAGTCCTGAAAGTAGACCGTGAAAAAGATAGAGTTCTGGTGCAGGGTGTGAATATGGTCAAGAAGGCCATGAAAAAACGTAGTCAGAACGACCGTGGCGGGATCATTGAGATCGAAGCCCCCCTGCACATATCAAATGTGGCAATCGCAACGAAGAGCGGTGATGCTTCTCGGGTCGGATTCCGGATAGAGGAAGACGGGAAGAAAAAGCGGATCGCGAAAAAGAGTGGGGAAGTGCTCTAATGGATAAGAAGTACGTACCGAGACTGAAAAAGCTGTATAATGAAACCATAGCGGCGGAGCTGAAGAAGGAGTTTAACTACTCCTCCTCCATGCAGATACCCCGCCTGGAGAAAATCTCCGTAGGTGTCGGCGTCGGTGAGGCGATTCAGAATAAGAAACTCCTCGACTCAGCGGTAAAGGAGATTGAACTCATTACCGGCCAGCATGTGGTGAAGACAAAAGCACGGAAGTCAATCGCCAACTTCAAGCTCCGCGAGGGCATGGAGATCGGCGCGAAGGTTACCCTCCGGGGTGAAAAGATGTGGGAGTTTATTGACCGTCTGGTCAATGTTGCCCTTCCCAGAGTCAAGGACTTTCGGGGGGTTAGCCCCAATGCCTTCGACGGTCACGGGAACTATGCTCTGGGTATAACCGAGCAGATCATTTTTCCCGAGATTGATTACGATAAGATTGAGCGTGTAAGCGGACTGAACGTGGTAATTGTAACGACCGCACAGACCGATGAGGAGGCGTTCGCTCTTCTGAAGAAGATCGGAATGCCCTTTAGCAAATAGGATGGGAGATGACGAATGGCAAAGAAGTCGATGATAATAAAGGCCCAGCGGGAACCGAAGTTCAGTACACGTAAGGTCAACAGATGCCGGATCTGCGGCAGACCAAGAGGGTACATGAGAAAGTTTGATATGTGCAGGGTCTGCTTCAGAAAGCTTGCCAGTGAAGGAAAGATCCCTGGCGTCACGAAATCTAGCTGGTAGGGGAGTAGGATATGGCTATAAGTGATCCTGTTGCGGATATGCTGACCATGCTTCGAAACGGAAGTAAGGCAAAACATGAGAAAGTAGACATCCATACTTCAAAGATGAAGCTGCAGGTTGTTAAAATTCTCAAGAATGAAGGATATATCAAGAATTTCAAGAAAGTGACTAAAGATGATGTAAATTTCATCCGGGTGTTCTTGAAATATGATGATGTAAGCGCTCCGGTAATCCATGGGCTGCAGAGAATCTCCACTCCAGGTAGGAGAATCTATAAGGGATATAAATCCCTGCCGAGGGTATACAACGGACATGGTGTGCTGATTGTATCGACCTCAAGCGGCATTATAACTGGAAAGAAAGCTACTGAGCGCAAGGTCGGTGGTGAACTGATCTGTTCTGTATGGTAAGGTGGTAAAAGTATGTCTCGAATTGGAAAATTACCTATTGCAGTGCCGAAGGGCGTTACGGTCACCGCCGGAAAGACATCAGTTACGGTTAAGGGCCCCAAGGGGGAACTGGTGCAGAATATGCTTCCTGAAGTAACTGTTACTGTAGCTGATGATGTCGTAACGGTTGCACGTAAGAATGAGTCCAAGCGGGCTAAATCCTGTCACGGGCTGTACCGGAAACTGATCCATAATATGGTCACCGGTGTATCCCAGGGATTTACCAAGGTGCTGCTCATTAATGGAGTCGGGTACCGTGCTGAAGTGAAGGGAGATATTCTCATGCTCAACCTCGGGTATTCAAATCCTATTGAATATGTTATCAATAAGGACTTGACTATCACCTGTGACGGTCCCAATAAAGTTATTGTGACCGGAATTGACAGGCAGAAGGTTGGACAGGCAAGCGCGGAGATTCGTTCTCTCAGACCGCCGGAGCCCTATAAGGGTAAGGGTATTAAGTATGAGACTGAATACGTGCGGCGGAAAGTCGGTAAGTCTGGTGCAAAATAATAGGGTAGAACGATGAAAAGAATTAGCAATAAACAGAAACGGCGACTGCGGAGAAAGGTCCATATCCGTAAAGCAATTAGCGGGACAGCTGTATGTCCCCGGATGACCGTTCTCAGAAGTAATAAGCACCTCTATGTTCAGGTGATAGATGATGTAGCTGGACATACCCTCGCATCGGCCAGCAGTCTTGAGACTGACCTGCAATCCCTGAAGAATAATGTCAGTGATGCGGAGAAACTGGGCACTGTCATCGGCGAGCGGCTGAAGGAGAAAAAAATCGAGACGGTCAAGTTTGATCGGAACGGATATCTCTTTCACGGAATCGTAAAGAGCGTAGCAGATGGTGCCAGAAAAGCTGGGATAAAGTTTTAGGGGGATATGGTGGACAGAAAGATGGACAAGGAATACGTAGAAAAGCTCATCAAGCTCAACAGAGTTGCCAAGGTTGTAAAGGGTGGCCGCCGGTTTTCCTTCTCCGCCCTGACTGTTGTGGGAGACCAGAACGGACGGGTCGGCTTCGGATTCGGTAAGGCTAACGATGTAGCTGAGGCAATTCGCAAGAGTATTGAGAAAGCGAAATCAAATATGATCAAGGTACCCTTGAAGCGGACAACGCTTCCCCATGAAATCGTTGGAGAATTCAAGAGCGCTAAGGTGCTCATGCTGCCAGCTGCTCCCGGTACGGGAGTCATAGCAGGCGGACCCGTTCGCGCGATCATGGATGCCTGCGGTGTGCATGATGTAATGTGCAAGTCCCTGGGTTCCAAGAATACCATTAATATTACCAAGGCGGTGTTTGCCGGGTTTGATAACCTCTATGATGCACACAAAGTCGCCAAGGATCGTGGTACTACGATTAACGAGATGTGGGGTTGATGTATGGCTAAGAAAAAGAGCGTCAAGAAGATCCGGATCTCATTGGTCCGAAGTGTGATAGGAAGTAAACCCAAACAGCGGAAATCTGTTAAAGCCCTGGGGCTGAAGCGGATTGGGAGCTCAGTGGAACATGATGCGTCTCCCTCCATCCTCGGGATGGTAGGTATAGTAGCGCACTTGGTGAAGGTTGAGGAGATTGATTGATATGGCACAGTTGAAAGCGCCTCAGGGAGCTCATACAAAGAAACATATCGTAGGACGCGGGGTCGGTTCCGGAAAGGGACGATCCTGCGGACGCGGTCATGACGGCCAGAAATCCCGTTCCGGCGGCGGTGTACGACCCGGTTTTGAGGGAGGTCAGATGCCTCTCTACCGGCGGACAGCACGGAGAGGGTTTTCGAACCATCCATTTAAGAAGGTCTATCAGCCGGTATCCCTTGCTGATATTTCCGCACATTACCAGGACGGGGAAGTCGTTTCCCTGGAGAGCCTGAAGGAAAAGGGCATCGTAAAGGGTTTCTCCGTGCAGGTTAAAATCCTCAACAACGGTGACATTGACAAGAAGGTGACCATCCAGGGTCTGGCAATGTCGGCAAGCGCAGCTGAAAAGGTGCAGAAGGCCGGCGGAGCAGTTCAGGCATAACCTCGATATAAACGGGAATAGGGATCGATGGCTAACAATGTGTTTATAGATATTTTTAGAATGAAAGATCTCAGGAATCGGATCGGATTTACACTCCTGATGCTGATGATTTTTCGGCTTGGTGTAGCCCTGCCGATACCGGGGATCAATCCAAATGCACTGAAGATGTACTTCATGGCTCAGGAGTCAACCGGTGCAATCGGCCTGACGGAATATATTAACTTCTTTTCCGGTGGTGCATTCACAAATTTCTCCATCTTCATGCTGGGAATTATGCCCTATATTTCTATGCAGATTATCATGCAGCTGCTGCTGCTGGTATTTCCGAAGCTGAAGCAGCTTTCCCAGGAAGATGGGGGCAGGAAGAAGATTCAACAGTACACCCGGTACGGAACGATTCTGGTATGTCTTATCCAGTCTTACGTGGTAACGGTATATGCTCGGTCTATTCCTAATGCAATCACTATTCCTATGAGCGCCTACGCACCTATTGCGATGCTGACGGTAACTACGGGAACTATGTTCCTCGTCTGGATGGGTGAGCAGATTACCCAGAAGGGTGTTGGAAACGGAATATCACTGCTGATCTTTGCAGGTATTGTAGCTCGTATGCCTAATGCGATTTTCATCCTGTTGCGGTCGGTGAGAGACGGGTTTCTTAACCCTGTCGTTGTTATTATTGTGGCTGCCATGTTTGTGGTGGTCATCAGTCTGGTGGTATATGAGCAGCAGGGGCAGAGAAAGATCCCCGTGCATTATGCTAAGCGCGTCGTGGGAAGGAAGATGTACGGAGCCCAGAGTACCTATATCCCCTTCAAGATTAACCCCTCGGGGGTTATACCGGTCATTTTTGCTTCGTCAATTATGTCCTTCCCTCTGCAGATTGCGACGTCACTGGGTCCTGAAATAAACTGGCTAGCCCGATTCAGCAGATGGCTGCAGCCGCAGGGTACTCCCTATGTGGTGGTCTATACCCTGCTGATCATTTTCTTTGCTTATTTCTATACTCAGGTAACCCTGAACCCCATAGAAATTGCGAAGCAGATTCGGGATAATGGCGGCTCCATTCCAGGCATCCGGAGTGAGAAGATTGAAGGGTATCTCACCCGTGTACTTAACCGGATTGTGTTGCCTGGAGCCCTGTTTTTGGCTTTTATCGCGATTATACCGACGTTGGTTCAGCGTTTTTTCGCATTTCCCGGTTCGGTAGCGATGCTGATAGGAGGAACCTCCCTGATAATTATGGTGGGTGTTGCCCTCGACACGGTCTCACAGATCGAGGGGCACATGAAAATGCACCACCATGACGGGCTGGTGCGGAAAGGTAAGATCAAGTCAAGGAATCTTTAAGAGGGAATACTATGAAAGTAAGAGCAAGTGTGAAACCAATATGCGACAAGTGCAAGGTAATTCGGAGACACGGAGTGATCCGGATTATCTGCGACAATCCGAAGCATAAACAGAGACAAAGGTAGGAGGCCGGGTTCATGGCGAGAATTGCTGGTATCGATCTTCCCAACAAAGCGGTGAAGATTGCCTTAACGTATATTTATGGAATTGGTCAGACTTCTGCAAAGAAAATCTGTGAATCTGCCGGGATTAATCCCGATACTAGGATGAACAACTTGTCTGCAGAGGATATTAACCAGGTACGGCAGCTGATAGAAAACGATTATAAAGTAGAGGGACGTCTGAGGACTGAGGTAGCCCTGAACATCAAGAGATTGATGGATATTGGATGCTATCGTGGACTGCGTCACAGGAAAGGCCTTCCGGTGCGGGGACAACGAACTAAGACAAACTCCCGTACGAGAAAGGGTAAGAAGAAGACTGTAGCCGGTAAGAAGAAATAAGAGGAGATATCACATTGGCCAAGGTGAAGAGAAAAGTCAAAAAGACAGTATATGAAGGAATGGTCAAGATACAGGCTACCTTCAATAATACAATAGTGACCATTACGGACCTTCAGGGAAACACTGTTTCCTGGGCAAGTGCCGGTGGTCTCGGTTTTAAGGGAGCAAAGAAATCTACTCCCTATGCGGCACAGACAACCGCAGAGACTGCTGCTAAGAAGGCGATGGATTACGGTCTGCGCTCGGTGCATGTATATGTGAAGGGTCCTGGTGTTGGCCGGGAATCCGCAGTGCGGTCCCTCGGTGCCCTGGGCCTGCAGGTACGCAGTATTCGTGACGTCACTCCGGTGCCGCACAATGGCTGCAGACCGCGCAAGACAAGAAGAGTATAGTGAGGGTGTTGATATATGGCTAGATATGTAGGTCCACAGTGCAGGTACTGTCGAGCAGAAAAACGGCAGCTGATGTTGAAGGGTGACCGGTGTAAGTCCGGTAAGTGCCCTATAGCGCAGAAAAAGGGAGCTCCAGGAAGAGGGCCGCGGGATCGGTACAAGAAAATGACCGACTACGGTATGCAGCTCAGAGAGCGGCAAAAACTCAAAAGGCTCTATGGAATGCTGGAAAAACAGTTCTATAGAACCTTCATGGAAGCTGACAGGCTGCCCGGTAAGACCGGTGAAGAGCTGATCATGCTCCTTGAGCGCCGGCTGGACAATGTCGTATACAGGATGCATTTTGCTTCATCCCGTAAGCAGGCACGTCAGCTGATAGGTCACGGACATGTCCAGGTGAATGGGAAGAAAGTAACCATTCCTTCCTACATCCTCAAAGAGGGTGATGAGATTACCATTAAGGCACAGAGCCAGAAGATGGTGACCATAAAAGAGGCGCTGAAGGAATATTCCAAGGCAGGGGTGTATCCCTGGATCCAGTTGGACCCCGATGTTATGAAGGGAACCTTCCTTGCAGTACCGAGAAGAAGTGAAGTAACAGAACTTGAGGATATCAACGAACAGCTGATTGTCGAGCTCTATTCTAGATAGGAGTAGTCATGGCGCGAAAAAACCTGTTAAAGGGATTTAAGAAACCAAAGGGAATTACCTTTGAGCATAGCAGAGTTGAACCCGATTACGGCAAGTTTATTGCCTACCCCTTCGAGCGGGGTTTTGGGACAACTGTAGGTAATACCTTAAGACGGGTCCTTTTGTCTTCCATACAGGGTTATGCTGTCACCGCAGTAAAATTTACTAGTTATGACGACGAGGGGAACCCCCATACCATCTCCAGTGAGTACGAATCAATACCCGGAGTGGTCGAAGATACTACGGTGGTTATCAGTAACCTGAAGAAACTGAAGCTCAGGCTCCCTGAGGAGATTGAGCAGAAGGTGCTCCTGGTTGAGTGTAAGGGACCCGGTGAATTGACCGGGGCTGCCTTAGCAAAGGACCAGGTGGAGGTTTTTAACGAAGATCTTGTTATAATGACCATGATGGAACATGCCAATATCGATATGGAGGTACAGCTTGATCTCGGTAGAGGATATGTTCCCTCAGAATTGAATGAAAAATATATTGAAGAGATCGGAACCATCCCGGTGGATGCAATATTCTCCCCGGTACGCCGGGTGAAGTATTCTGTAGAGGATACCCGGGTAGGCCAGCGCAGTGACTACGACAAGCTGATCATAGAAGTGTTTACCGATGGGACTATTTCCCCGGAGAATGCCCTTGCGGAGGCGGCAAAAACTGCAAAGGACCACTTTACTATCTTTATCAATTTTGATGAAAATCTAGTCAGTAGTGATGATGAGATTGATGAAGAGGAAGAGCGGGTCCGGATGATTCTCAATACCCCTGTGGAGGAACTTGAACTGTCAGTACGGTCGAGTAACTGTCTGAAGAATGCGAATATTCGCAGCATTGGGGATTTGACAAAACGGACTGAAGAGGAGATTGCCAAGACAAGAAATTTTGGGAAAAAGTCCCTCAGTGAGATTAAGGAGAAGCTTAAGGAGTGGAACCTGAGTCTCGGCATGACCGATTACAGCGTACTGAAAACTTCGACAAGAATACCGGGAAAGGATAAGGAAGAGGACAATGAAGCATAAAATGGGCTTTAATAAGTTGAGTAGAACCAGTACTCATCGAAAGGCTATGATCCGGAATATGATGACATCCCTGTTCAGATACGAGCGGATTGAGACCACAAAGGCGAAAGCTCTCGAGGTTCGCCGACATGCGGAAAAGGCTATCACCCGGGCTAAGGTAGATTCTGTACACAATCGGCGGGTGATTGCAGAGGATATTAAGGATAAGGCGATCCTTGCAAAGCTGTTCACTGATATTGCAGTACGTAACAGCGAGCGTCCCGGCGGCTATACCAGGATCCTTAAACTCGGACAGCGCACCGGTGACGCAGCAGATATGGTGCTGCTTGAACTGGTTGAACGGAATGTGAAAGAGGATGATGCGCCTAAGAAGAAAAAGAAAAAAGAGAAGGCAGCAGAGAAGGAAATAGCACCTGCTGCTGAAGAGCCGGCAGAAGAATAGGTCCCGGCTTTATAAACACCAGCATAGAAAAACACGGCATGGATCGAAAAAAATCCATAAGCCGTGTTTTTTTATGCACAACAGTGAAAATAAACCAGATAAACAGGGCATCAGGAACCGGAAACTGTACTGTTTCCTTGACACAGGGTACAGACTTTCTTTATTATTGAGCAAACGCTATTGGGGGGAAGAATATGACAATGATCATGTATATTGCACTTCCTCTCTTAGGTTTGATTCTAGGTTGGATAATACGTTGGCTATTTGCCAAATTTCAGCTTACTTCAGCTGAGCAGCGGGCACATATGCTCAATGCAGAAGCAGTGAAGGACGCTGAAGCTAAGAAAAAAGAAATCCTTTTAGAAGGTAGAGATGAATTATTACGTGAGAGAAATCAACAGGAGCGTGAATTCAGAGAACGCCGCATCGAACAGCAGAAGACTGAGCGGCGGATTATTCAAAAGGAAGAAAATCTAGAAAAAAAACTGTTAGATCTTGAATCTCAGAGACGACAGTTATCAGACCGGGAGGAACAGCTCCACCGAAAGGAGCAAATGCTTACTCAGGAAGAGGATCGATGGAGACTTGAACTGGAGCGGGTTGCAGGACTGAGCAGTGATGAGGCGAAACATCTCATCATGGACTCAATGGAATCCGATGCTAAGCGTGATGCTCAGGTGGTGATTAACAAAATTGAGCAGGAAGCTCAGATGAAGGCGGAGCGGGTTGCCCGAGACATTATTGTCGGGTCGATCCAGCGAATTGCAACAGATGTAAGTTCCGAGGTGGCTATCAGTTCAGTCACTCTGCCCAATGATGAGATGAAAGGTCGAATCATCGGTCGAGAGGGAAGGAACATCCGGACTCTGGAGACACTGACCGGGGTGGATATCATTATTGATGATACACCTGAGGCGGTAGTGATTTCCTGTTTTGATCCGGTACGAAAAGAGATTGCCAAGGGTGCCATGGAACGGCTTATTCAGGACGGCAGGATTCATCCTGCTCGTATTGAGGAAGTGGTCCAGAAGGTCGCCAAGGATATCTCCCGTGTTATTATTGAAGAGGGAGAAAAGGTGATCTTTGACCTCCAGCTGCATAATATCAGCCAGGAGGGAGTCCGGGCGCTTGGCAGGCTTCATTTTAGGACCAGCTATGGTCAGAATGTGCTGATGCACTCCAAGGAAGTTGCAGTGCTTTCAGGTATGATCGCAGCTGAGGTAGGAGCTGACCGTGAAATTGCAAAACGGGCAGGACTTCTCCATGACATCGGCAAGGGTATTGAAACAGAAAGTGATGCCAACCATGCTGAGATGGGTTCAGATCTGGCTAGGAAGATGGGTGAGGATCCAAGGGTTATTAACGCCATCCTTTCTCACCACAACGATGTGGAGCCCAACTGTGTAGAGTCTGTGATTGTACAGATAGCCGATGCGATTTCTGCATCTCGTCCGGGAGCCAGAAGGGAGACCTTAAGCAACTACATTAGGCGCCTGGAAAACCTGGAGCAGATTTCCGAAAGTTTTGATGGTGTTGATAAAGCGTACGCCATACAGGCTGGAAGGGAGCTGCGGATTCTGGTTAACAACGATGCGGTAACCGATGACGGAGCGAAGGAATTGGCAAAGGGTATAGCTAAGCGGATTGAAACCGAGCTGCGATACCCCGGACGAATAAAAGTGACTATCATCAGGGAAACCCGGGTGGTAGAATACGCTCGATGACGGAGAGTTACTAAGACTTGTCAAAAAAAAGTGTGAGGGCTCTGTTTCTGGGCGACATTTGTGGTCAGCCCGGATGCAGAGCTGTTTTTGTAGGATTAAAGGGACTCATTAAGGAATATAAAAGTGATATCGTTATCGCCAACGGTGAAAACGCCGCTGACGGGTTCGGTATCACCGGAGAGCAGGTGCATCAGCTTACCAGCAACGGTATTGACGTGATCACCTCGGGTAACCATATTTGGCAGCACCGGGATATCATTCCCATGCTGGAGGATAATCCTATCCTGCTTAGGCCAGGTAATTATCCTCCCCGGGTCCCCGGTAAGGGGAGCGTGCTTTTCCAGACCAAGGCAGGTCCGGTGGGGGTGGTGAACCTCCAGGGGAGAAGGAGCCTGCCGCCTACGGACTGTCCCTTTCGGGTAGGCCGGGAACTGGTGGAGATCTTGAAACATAAAACATCGGTGATTATCGTGGACTTCCATGCAGAACAGCCCGAAGAGAAGGAGTCCCTGGCATACTACCTGAATGGTTCGGTCTCTGCAGTGCTGGGAACCCATACCCATGTGCAGACCGCTGATGAGCGTATCTTGCCCGGAGGGACTGCCTATATTACGGATGCTGGTATGACCGGACCGGAGGACAGTGTCATCGGGAGTATCCCTGAACTGTCGGTGGAGCGGCAGCTGACCCAGATGCCCCTGAAGAGTGAGGTAGCGGATCACAGCTCCATGATCAACGGGGTGTTTCTCGAGATAGATAGTGAAACCGGTAAAACCCTGACCATCGAGAGGATATATAAACGGTTACATATATGAGCCGGATGAAGAGAAGTCCCTTAATTGACGTTGCCTGCGATCAGTTCAGCGAATACTCCAGAAAAGAGCTGCTGTCGATGATCTACTGCAGGGAACTTGATCTGCAGGGTTCCCGTCCCCATGACCCCCGGTTGTTAGTTCCGGAAGACCAGTGTATGAGTATCATAACAAAACCCTTTGTCTCCCGGGGAGGAGAGAAGCTCCTCCATGCCCTGGAAACATGGGATATCGATGTATCGGGTCTCGATATGCTTGATGCCGGATCATCCACTGGAGGATTTACTCACTGCCTGCTTCAGCGTGGTGCAGCGCGGGTTACTGCCGTAGATGTGGGATACAACCAGCTTGACTACACTCTGCGTATCGATGAACGGGTTGTAGTGAAGGAACGTACCAACATTATGGACCTGGATCCGGGGCAGGACCGCTTTGATGCTGCGGTTGCTGATCTCTCCTTCCGCTCTATCCGCGGGGCTGCAAGTCACATTCTTTCCATGACAAGACACTCCTGGCTTATTGCACTGATCAAGCCGCAGTTTGAACTGAGGGATGATCCCTTATTTACCGGCGTGGTCCATGATGAAGCGCAGCGAATGCAGCTGATTGAGGAGATTGTCCAGGATCTTGCTGATGAGGGGGTTGCAGTGAGTGCCATGACCGCATCCCCGATTACGGGCAGGAAGGGGAATATGGAGTATCTTGCATTGCTGGTCCCAGTCACTGCTGCCGGGGAAGGGCAATAGGCTCTCCCGCTGCGCTCCCTCCTGATACCAGCAGTACCTGGTCAATGCCCGCTGCCCGGGAAAGGGTTATTGTAAGCTGATCCAGCATGGCATGGTACCCTTTATCCCCGAGGAGGTGGGGGGCAAAGAATTCTTCAGAGAATTCAACATAGAGGGTTCTCCTGATCACCTGGGAACCGATATATCGAGTACCCTCAGGGATAAGTGACACATATCCATCCGAAAGTTCCTCCAGTACTGGGGGTTTTATCAGGGTAGAGATGAGCCGGTCATAGACAGTCCAAGTATCTGATGCGGGAGCGTGGGGATAATCGGTCAGTTCTGCTGTAAATTCACCTGCGGAAACGTTCACCAAGGCCCGCTGAATTGCCGGTCTGTCAGGTGGAGCCTGCTGGGCAGCGGAAGTGATCATGGACTCATAGCTTGCTGCAAATCCAAGAATCTTCGGGATCGTGAGGACCATGGTGAGGATGATCACTACAGCCAACAGGATCCAGAGGATTAAGGGGATGTCCCGGTCATTCCACCACTGTGCCATACAAGCAGGATACCTTAACACCTGCCGGATGGACAAGGGATAAACAGTAGATAACACTGCCGCAGAGATTATAAGGGACTCTGGAGTACATGATCAATGAAGAAGGTGGAAGCTGAAGATGAACATCATAATTCATGCCGAGGAAGCAGCCCGGCACATACAGAAGCTGCTGACTCCTGGGAAAAGGATGATGCTGGGTATCACGGGGATTCCCGGATCCGGTAAGTCAACTTTAGCTGGACGGTTGGAAGCATGTCTGCCGGCCAGGACGGTTCCCATGGATGGTTTTCATCTTTCGAATAATGAACTGCGCCATCGGGGGTTGACTGCACGAAAGGGATCTCCGGAAACATTTGATGTGAAGGGATTTCTTGCATGTCTTGAGACATTGAAATCATCACCACATCGTACAGTTTTTTGTCCTGGCTACTGTAGGTCTCTGCATGAACCTGTAGCTGATCAGATTGAGGTCACTCCGGAGCATCAGGTGATCATCGTGGAGGGAAACTACCTGCTGCTGCATGAGGGGCTCTGGGTGCATGTTAGGGAACATCTCGACATGGTCTGTTACCTTGATACGCCGATTGAAACAGCTATCAAGCGGGTTGCCCTGCGGCACCAATTGAAGAACATATCTCAGGAAGAAATAGCACAGAAGATCCAGAATACGGACATACCCAATGCCAGGCTTATTGAACAGACCCGGTATCGTGCTGACTGGATTATCATGGATTAGTATATACTTCGGTCAG
>SKJE01000108.1 GCA_007116075.1 Spirochaetia bacterium | reverse complement strand
TAAAGGTATCCCTGGACACCCACCGTACCCGCCTGCATGCCAAGTCATATCTGTTTCACCGCTCTACAGAATTCGGTTGTGCCTATGTCGGTTCTGCGAATATCTCATCATCTGCGTTGCAGGACGGGCTGGAATGGACGGCAAAGATCAGCCAGTATGAAATCCCTCATCTCTGGGCTCATGCATGTGCCGCATTTCTCACCCATTGGGAAGATCAGCAGGACTTTGTGCCATGCACCAAGGAAACAATCGGGGATTTTTCCAGGGCGCTGGAACAGGAGAAGACGGCACATAGAGACTCAAGTAGTATTCCGCTGTTTCATCTGCGTCCCTACAGTTTTCAGCAGGTCATCCTTGATGATATCGCCGCGGAACGGAGGGCAGGGAAGCATCGTCACATCGTTGTATCGGCTACAGGAACCGGAAAGACCATGATCGCAGCCTTTGACTACAAAGCCTACTGCGGCAGCAGCAACAGGCGCCCGAGACTGCTCTTCCTGGCCCACCGGGAAGAGATCCTGCGCCAGGCGCTGCAGACCTTCCGTCACGTACTCGGCGACGGAAGCTTTGGTGAGATCCTTGCAGGCGGGTCACAGCCTGAGCAGATCGATCATCTCTTCTCGACAGTACAAAGCTGGCACAGCAAAAAGTTCAGAAACTTGGACCCTGCATATTATGCATATGTTGTCCTTGATGAAGCCCATCATGCTCAGGCGAGGACGTATCGTTCCCTTGTATCCCGCATCCGCCCCGATGTGCTGCTGGGACTGACCGCAACGCCTGAACGGTCTGACGGCCAGGACATCCGGGAGGTCTTTGAATGTACATATACCCATCAACTGCGATTACCGGAGGCAATTGACCGGGCCCTGTTAAGTCCCTTCCACTACTATGGGATTCCCGATTACGCAGATATTGACTTTTCCTCACTCACGTGGAAACGGGGCCGCTATGATATCTCAGAGCTTCAGGATCTGCTGGAGAACCACGACAGGAGGGCCCAGTGGATTATATCCCAGACGCTGCAGTATATTCCCGACACTGATAGTGTACGGGGTCTCGGTTTCTGTGTCAGTATCCAGCATGCCAGATATATGTCTGAAAGTTTTACCCATGCAGGTATTAAATCACTAGCCCTGACAGGCTCCTCCCCCAGGGAGGTGAGAAATACTGTTCATCAAAAACTTAAGGATGGGGAAGTCAAGTTTATCTTCTCAGTAGACCTCTATAATGAAGGGTTGGACATACCATCAGTCAATACCGTTTTATTTCTTAGACCAACTGAAAGCCTGACTCTGTTCCTTCAGCAGCTCGGCCGGGGACTCCGGTTGTCCCAGGATAAATCACATCTTACAGTGCTCGACTTTATAGCTCCCCAGCACGACCAATTTGATATGATCTCCCGGTACCGGGCACTCTCGGGAAGACCGGATCTGAGGATAGATAAACAGATCAGTGGGGGAATGCCCTTCGTACCGGCAGGCTGTTTTGTACACCTCGAACGAAAGGCAAAGGAGCTCGTTCTCAATCACATCAGGAGATCTGCAGGAAAGCTCAGGGGCAGACAGTTAATGTATCAGCTCAGCATGCTCAGCGGTCAATTGGGGAAATCTCCGACGCTTCAGCAGATCATTGATTACTTCCATCTCGACTCCCCCGATTTGATATACCGGCAGGGACTTCCGAGCAGGCTTCTGCAGCACATTTCTGACCGATCAGCGCTTTATGATGATTACCGCCTTGAGAAAGGATGCAGGCGAGTGCTGACAGTATCTGACACTGCCCTTCTAAGCAGCTTCCTGGAACGTCTGCACCATCAGGAATGCGGTGCTTCAATAGAGAAGGAACTCATGTATAGTGTGCTCTGGGGAACCAATCGCCCGAAGGACAGCGCTGTTGAAGAAGCCGACCGCTATCTCCAGAAACATCCCGGGATCAGGCAGGATATCATAGAACTTCTCGAATGGGTTATCTCCAGTAATCCCCCGACAGGGGAGCAGCAACTGCCCCAGACTGGTGTGCTCAATCTGCATGCCTCCTATACCAGGGAACAAATCCTGCTGGCCTGCGGAAAGGGCAGCTTTGCTGAACCCTTCTTTACCCAAAGCGGTGTGGTGCATATACCGGAACGAAGGGTGGATCTTTTCTTTGCTGATATCAATAAAAGTGAATCTGATTATTCCCCTTCAACCATGTACCGGGATTATGCCGTAACTGATCAACTTTTTCACTGGCAGAGCCAGTCAACAACTGGTGCAGATACTCCCACAGCACAACGCTACATCAACCATATGCAGGAAGGCTATACTCCCCTCTTGTTCATCAGGGAGCGCAAACAGCTTTCCAACGGTATCACAGCCCCCTACACATATGCAGGCCCCCTGCGCTACCGTAATCACGAGGGGTCCCATCCTGTATCGTTTATGTGGGAACTGGAATACCCCCTGCCGGAACGGGTGCTGCACTGGGCACGAAGGGCTGTCTGAAGCGTTACAACTTATACTCCCCATAGGGCTTTCGGAGTATGTCCTTTGAAGGATCTGCCCATCAGTAAAGAATCCATTTAGAGAGCATTGTTGACCCCCATTGCTGAGAAAAACGGCGGGGGTAGACCAGGATACCCAGGACTTCATCCTTGCATGACAGGTAAGACACACCTAAAAAGCAAGCCTGACCGATTCCTTTTCCACATTTCTTGAAGTGCTTGATGAAATGATGTTACTCACATAGTGAACAAGGGGAATGCTTTACACTAAACGGTGTTTGCAGAAAGCCAGTTGTCAGGCTGCATGAGTGAATCAGTTGAAAAGCTTAAAACTCGCTGGACTTTTTTAAAAAAAACATCTCCCAACTTGAGATAGACCACTATTCACCATGATAAAGCATACATGTTAAGTCTTTGATTTTTCCAATTGACAATGTCCTTAGACAAGGATATTATGACTCTATAGTCAT
>SKJE01000178.1 GCA_007116075.1 Spirochaetia bacterium | reverse complement strand
GCCAGCCTACTGTATCAGATCAGCCCCATCCGGGCAAGAAGAAGGACCAGTCCGCCGGAACAGGCGGTCTCGGTCCGCAGGATCCGGCTTCCCAGGGAGGTCCGCTTCCATCCCCGCTCATCAAAAAGACGGCGCTCTTCGCTGCTCCATCCCCGCTCGGTTCCTACCGCCAGTACTGCCGGGGAATCGAGATCAAGTTCTGAGAGCCGGGGGATACCGGATCCCACATCAAGGATGATCCGTTCCTGCTCAGATATCTCATCCAGTGCCTGGTTCAGCCGGTGAAAGCGCTGGAGGCGGGGAATGGTTGTTGTCCCCGCCTGCTGTGCCCCGTCGAGGAGAAACCTGCGGTACCGCTGTTCCTGCCAGATAGTGGCATTCAGGTATGAACGCTCCCCCAGGGCCGTCGAGGTCACCAGAATCTCCCCAACCCCTATGCTTGAAGCCTCCCGGAGTATCCTTTTCATGCAGATCGGCCTCACCGCCCCCACAAGCAGCCGTACAGGCAGCCCAGTTCCAGGCGGCCGCTCCTCCCGGTAGGCATAGTGTATCCGCTCCCGGTCTGCATCAATGATGCTCCCGGTACCGCTGGGACCGTTCACGATGCCCATCTGGAACCTGTCCCCATCCTGCAGCCGGAGTACCTTCACAATATGTTCATAGCGTACATCCCCCCGTTCAATCCGGTAGTCACCGGAGGGATCGGGCTGCAGGTCATCGAATAGTATGATATTCATTCCTCGGTTATATCATAAAGTGCTGTCTTGCGGAAAGTGAGAAAACATGGTACTCACCTTTCTATGAATTCACTACGAGTATGCATCACAGACGTAACCGACCCCTGGTTCAACCTGGCTACCGAGGACTGGCTCTTCCGGGAAGCGGATCCCGACGGGCACATTCTCTACCTCTGGCGTAACGCCCCGACGGTAGTCATAGGACGATACCAGAATCCCTGGGCTGAATGCGACCTCAGGGCGATGGAAGCAGAGGGTGTGCTGCTTTCCCGACGCCAGAGCGGCGGCGGGGCGGTATTTCATGACCTGGGAAACACCAATTTCACCTTTATCTCCGGGCGAAGGGACTACAGCAAGGAGCGCAACAGTGAAATCATCATTGCGGCGCTTCGCACCTTCGGCATCACTGCCGAAGCCTCCGGAAGAAATGATATCGTGGTGGACGGGAAGAAAGTCTCCGGGAGCGCCTTCAAGCTCAGTGCCCACAAGGCCTTTCATCACGGAACCCTGCTGATCAACGCAGACCTCACCCAGCTGCTGCGATACCTCACCCCGGACAAGCAGAAACTGGCTGCGAAGGGGATTGCCTCAGTCTCCTCCCGGGTGGCAAACCTGGCTGATTACGAGCCCTCCCTGAACCACGAAGGACTCATTGAAGCGGTAACCAACTCGTTCTTTTCATGCTACCAGGACAGCTGCCCCGTTGAGCATCTGGACCACAGTACCCTCTATGACATCCCCCATCTGAGGCAGTATTACGATTTCATGCGGGACTGGGAATGGAGATTCGGCAGGACCCCCTCATTCACCCACCAGCTCTCCCGCCGGTTTGACTGGGGTTCGATGGAGCTGCTTATCAAGGCTGATAAGGGCATCATCAGCGGGGTGACTATTCACTCGGACACCCTCTACCCCGAGCTGGTGGAGCTGCTTGAATCCCTGCTCACGGGTATCCCGTATGCCCATACGTCGGCAGCCGAATGCAGGAATCGGATACCCGGGGAGCTTCCCTTCCCCCGGGAGGTTATTGATGAGGCACTGGAGTGGATTATCTCTGAACTCTAGGGAGATACCCGGGCAAAGACGGTATAATCCTTGGGAACATAGTCATAGGCAATGTCCACATGCGGAGTGTGGTGAAGCACGATCTGCCGCACTTCCTGGGGGTCGAAATAGTAGTAGATATCACGTTGAATTGGATGGCCTGGATCCAGGAGGTTGAAGATCACCTGCTTCCGGGCCAGGCGGAAGAACTCCTCCAGCCATTGTTCCAGAAATCGTTGGTTATCTCCCACCTTTAAGTTGAACATGCCCGAGGAGTACACAATATCGAAACTGCCCTCATCCAGGCGTATTTCCTCAAGCAGGTCCCCGGATATGAATGTGCCCGAGGGATGCCTCCTGCGGGCTTCCTCGACCATCTCAGGAAGGATATCAACTCCGGTATACTCAGCTGCTATGCCCCGGTCTTTCAGATACCCGAGGAGGTCCCCGATACCGCAGCCGACATCAAGAATGGATTGCCCGGTCAGGTCGACATGCTCCAACAGAGCATCAAACCGGCCGAGGTGGGCCTCTTCACTCTCCCAGTCAAGAATCACATGACCCTTATCCCGGGAGTTTATCCGGGGTATATAGTGTCTTTCCAGTATTTTCTTGTCATACATGATCACTTGAATGTAATACAAAGAGCTAAAGGGAACAAGCTTGGCGGCTGAAGAGTTTGTGTATATACTAGGATTATGAGCATGGTTCGGATATTCCTGGTCATTCCACTTCTGATTGTTCCGCTTTTACATCTTTCCGCCAGCTATGATGCACAGCAGCTGGTGGAGCGGAGGGAACTTGTCATTGCCATGGACCGGGACCAGATAAACCTGAATCCCCATGAGGTGTGGTCTATTGAGATGACCCAGATTATGACAGGGCTGACCGAAGGCCTTTTTTCATATCATCCGGTGACTATGGAACCAGTACCAGCCTTAGCCGCTTCCGTTGAAAGCGAGGATCTCTATACCTGGACCGTCCGCCTGAGGGAAAACGCCCGGTTCAGCAACGGCGACCCCATCACCGCAGAACATATTGTACAGAGCTGGCTGTACCTGATAAATCCCGACCACCGCCATGAATACGCATCCATGCTCGATATCATAGAGGGCGTGCGTCCCTACCGCACCGGCCAGAATCAAGACAGGTCCGCTGTCGGATTTTCAGCCCCCGATGACTACACCCTGGAGCTCAAGCTGACCTCACCGGCTCCCTATCTGCTCAATGTTTTATGTCACCACAGTTTCTCCCCGGTGCATCCTCAACAGCTCGGCAGGAATCCCGTGGATTCCCCGGAACAGTTCATCGGCAGCGGCGCCTTCCGGGTCGCCTCGGCCGATAACGGGGAACTGCTGCTGGAGAGAAATCCCTATTACCGGAACCGGGATTATGTGGATATTGAGTATATCCGTATCGCCTTTTATGAATCATCATGGGCGCTCGTGAGCGACTTCCAGAGTGAACTGGTGCATTGGTCCCTCAGCTATATCAACCCTTCCCTGCTGACAGACTCCGACCTGGTCATCGGTTATCCGGAGTACTCCACGGGTTTCTATTATTTCAGTGCAGTTGAGGGTCCCTATGCTGACCCGAGGGTCCGGCGGGCCCTCGCGCTCCTGGTGCCCTGGGAGGATATCAGGACCGGTGAAACCTTTTTTGTACCGGCATCATCACTGGTTCCCCAGACTGAAGCGTATCACGGTGTCCAGGGGATTGCCCGACGCAGCAGGGAGGAGGCCCTCGGCCTGCTTGAACAGGCCGGTTACCCCCAAGGGGAGGGACTGCCGCCCCTTGAGATAGCCCTGTACCCTGAGAGGATTATTGAAGAGGTGACCCGCCGGATTGCTCGTTCCTGGGAGGAGGCCCTCGGGCTCACTGTCGGCATCTCCGTGATGCCCTACAGCGAATACGCCCTGCAGGAACATAATAGTTCCTACGCACTCTCATTTCTCTCCTGGGTGGGGGACTTCTATGATCCCTACAGTTTCCTGGCCCTGTTCCACTCCGAAAGCTCCCTCAACCTCGGAAGACAGTATAACCCGATCTACGACTCCATGATCGATCGAGCCCTCTCCACGGATGACCACGAAAGGCGTTATGAGATGCTGAAGGAATCTGAGCAGTACCTGCTGCATGAAGCAACGGTGCTGCCTCTTTTTCACGGGGTATCAATCAATCTTATTCATACAGACATTATCGGTGGATGGAGCCCTAACCTTCTGGACATCCATCCGCTGAAGCACCTCTATTTCAGGAGTCTTCCTTCAAATCGGAAAGATCATCAGCTCTAGCTTCCCTGCCATAGAGTTCCGTCATCTCCCGGAACCGGGCACTCGGCACAGGGAGGACCAGCTGCTCTTCGGTGACCCGCCAGGACCAGTTCTGACTGCCCACCGTCGAGGGTGAGTTCATCCGCGCTTCATCCCCAAGTTCCAAGATATCCTGAAGCGGTATGATCGCCCGGTCAGCACATGATGAGAGCACTCCACGAATCATGGTCCAGGTCATATCATCGTCACTGCGGGCAAAATAGCGCCTCACCACATCCCTGACTGATTCATCCAGTGCTGCAAACCATCCTGCGGTGGTCTGGTTGTCATGGGTACCAGTATATGCCGCAGTATTGGGTTCATAGTTATGGGGAAGATACCTGTTCTCACCATTGAGTTTTCCTTCGCCCACAGGATCAAATGCAAACTGCAAAATACTCATCCCGGGCATGCCGAAGGACTCCCGCAGGGCATCCACATCAGGGGTGATTACCCCGAGATCTTCTGCAATGATCGGAAGGTCTCCGAGCTGCTTCTTAAGGTGCCTGAAGAGACTCCTTCCCGGAGCTTGTACCCAGCGTCCGTTTTCGGCAGTAGCCTCCCCTGCAGGAACTTCCCAGTACGCCTGGAGCCCCCGGAAGTGATCTATACGGATTATGTCCGTCAGTTCAAGAGTATGCTCTACCCGGCGGGTCCACCACTCGAAGAGCTCCTTACGATGGCCGTCCCAGTCATAGACCGGCATACCCCACAGCTGTCCGGTGGAACTGAAGGCATCCGGCGGAACTCCCGATTGTGAGGAGAACCCGCCCTTGCTGTCAGTCTTGAAAAGGTCCATATGCTGCCAGGTGTCTGCACTGTCAGCGGCCACAAAGATCGGCACATCACCAATGATGCTGATCCCCCGGCTCCGGGCATACGCTTTGACCCTCATCCACTGTGTGTGGAACCAGAACTGCAGCACCTTCCATCGGTGTATCCCCTCGGCACAGCGATCCCGCCATGAGGCCAGGGCCTGTTCGCTTCGGAGGGCAAGATCCCGGTCCCACTGGTCATACCAGGAGAATCCCAGGGAGCAGTCAACGGCCAGGGACATGAAGAGGGCGTACCCATCAAGCCAGTCCTCCTCCCGGCGACAGAACTCGCTGAACTGCTCATCCGGCTGATAGCTCCCTGCTGCTTCCTTAAGCAGCTCCATCTTCCATGGTATCAGCTGCTCATAATCAACCCGCCTGGATTCCCACTGGGGCATCCTGCCGAGGGATTCAGCTTTTATCATGCCTTCATCTATCAGCAGTTCAATGCTGATCAGCAGTTCATTTCCTGCAAAGGTGGACCTCGCCGAATAGGGAGAGTTCCCGAACCCTGTTGGTGAGAGTGGAAGTATCTGCCAGTGGGAGGCCCCTATATGTTTCAGATAATCAATAAATCCGTATGCACTGCTGCCCAGCTCACCAATACCGTAGGCACCGGGCAGGCAGGTTGGATGCAGGATGATTCCTGCTGTTTTTTTCCGCTTCATGGAGGGCGATTATAGGGGAAAAGTGGATAACGATACAAGGGGCTTGCCCTTTGACTCAGCGGCAGTTTTTGTCTATACTACAGATACTATGGAAACCCCTAATGTACAGTATCAGATAGGTGAGCATGTGGTGTACCCTCTCCAAGGAGTCGGTATCATCAAGGACATCACAAAACGGAAGTTCAAGGGAAAGGAGATGTCCTACTATGTCATCTTCCTCGATATCAGTGACATGACTGTCATGATTCCCGTCGACAATGCCGAAGGCATCGGCATCCGGCCGATTGTAAGCTCCCAGGAAGCCCTAAATGCACTGGAACATATATCAGGTATATATGAACCTGTGACTGTGGACTGGAAAATCCGCTACACCATGAACCTGGAACTGCTGAAGGAGGGTACCATTGTCTCCATTGCATCGGTTGTGCAGACCCTTTATCACAGGAGCAAGATCAAGGAACTGCCAGTGCAGGAGCGCAAGCTCTATGACAATGCCCTGCGGATCCTGATTGATGAGATTTCCTTTTCCCTGGAAAAACCTAAAAAGGAGATCGAGCAGCTGGTATTCAGCAAACTTGAAGAAGAGTGACCATCCAGGACGCAGCATTTGAAACAGTATGTATGATCACTGCAGCAGGCTCCAGCGACAGGTTCGGAGAGGATTTTAAGCAGTTTACTGAGCTTGAAGGACGTCCTCTTCTCTCCTGGTCTGCAAGAGCCTGTAAAGAGAGCGGGGTAATTGATGCCCTGCTGGTGGTACATCCTAAGGGGCTGATGGATCAATCAAGGAACTCAATAGGAGCCGCCCCAGGAGTGCTTCCGGTGTTCTATACCCCGGGAGGAAAGACCCGGCAGGATTCGGTACGAATGGGTCTTGAGTTCCTGGCTTCAGGTCCTGTTCCCCGTTTTGTACTGATCCATGACGGAGCCCGGCCATGGATCTCACCGTCCTGCATCCGCGAGGTGCTGGAAGCCTGTAGAATCTGGGGAGGCGCCCTTCCGGTGAACCCCATCACCGATGCAGTAAAGCAGATTGACCAAACTGGATGTGTGACCGCCCACCTGGACCGTAAAGTGACAGTCGGGGCCCAGACACCCCAGGCGTTTGAGTTTCCCGGTATCCTGGCTGCTCACCGAAAGGCCCTGTTGTCTGGAAAAACCTACATTGATGATACGGAAGTTTATTGCGACAACGGAGGTACGGTATATGCGGTTTCCGGTGATCCGGGGAACGTCAAGGTTACCTACCCCGATGATATCCCGAGGAGTTCGAAATGAACATAGGCCATGGGTGGGACCTCCACCGGCTTGAACCAGGACGAAAGCTGATGCTTGGGGGAGTCCATATTCCCTGGAGTTCCGGCGAAGCAGGACATTCCGACGGGGATGTGCTCCTCCACGCCCTGATTGACGCTTTGCTCGGCTCATGTGCCCTCGGGGACATTGGCTATCACTTCCCCCCCGGGGATCCGACATGGAAGGATGCACAAAGCAGCGACTTGCTGAGGCAAGTCTGTGATCTGCTCCACCGCTCCGGTTTCAGTCCCTGCCAGATCGATACCACGGTTATTCTCGAAGCGCCCAAGCTCAAGGGCTATATCAGTGCCATCCGCAGCAGCATTGCTGAACTCACATCACTGCCGGTGGAAGCCGTCTCGGTGAAGGCAAAGACCGCCGAGGGATTCCCCCCGGTCGGCACTGGAGAGGCCGTTGAGGCCCATGCGGTCGTCCTGGTTGAACCCCTGGAGGAGGACCAGAGCCTCTATCTCTGAGGAAGTTTAACAGGGCACACCTAAAAAAAGACGGGACGTAATATGTCCCGTCTTTTTTAGATCCCCACATCTGAGTGATCAGTCAATCTGCTCATCTTGCTTAAGAATAAGCAGCGACTTCGGATCAAGTTTAAGACTCAGCTTTTTCGCTCTCTGCTCCGTACGCTCCTTCACCAAAGTCAGGCTCACATGGTCCTTCTCAAAGGCAAGGCCAATAAGCACATCAATATAGGGTGCGAGGCTTTTTACCGGTTCGGATACCCCGTACTGGTCATAGGGCACGGAATCATCGACAGCCGATACACTGAACCACACCACAATGCCCATCTCCTGGGCAAAGGAGCGGATCTGCTCGATATCGGCAGGCTCTGCATTGGTCAGGCGATATCCGTCAAACATCACCGCATCCGCCTTGAATCCCCCCTGCTCTATCATCGCCCGCAGGCTTGAGAGAATCTGGTCGATGGAGATCTGCTCCTGATTAAAGTTCATGATAACCCGGTGTTTCACAATCTCATCATGTAAATCACGTGGGTTATCAAGACCTTCCTTTTCGGTAAGCTCATCAAAAATATCCTCATACCAGGATATCACATGGGCAACATTCTGGGAGAAGGACACATGGATCACCTGCTGGCCCTGGAACAGCTTATCTGTTGCAATATGCACCAGACAGGCAGTCTTGCCGACACCCTTCCGGGAAGTCAACACTCCCAGCTCGCCCTTACCCAGCCCTCCGTGGATGGACTGTTCAAACACCCTTAGAGGGCTTCTCTTTATCAATTCTTCTTTCACCATCGGTTCATAACCTCCCCAATGAGATCGTATCAATTATATCACAGCTGCCGCAGTTGGCTATCACTTTCCTGCTTCCGCCTTCCGCTTCTCTTCGTAGATTTTCTTCAGCTCCTCTTCAATACTCTGAGGCACCTTACCGTACTTCAAGAACTCCATGGTAAACTCCGCCTTTCCCTGGGTCAGGGAGCGAAGGTTTGTGGAATACCCGAACATCTCACTCAGGGGCACCTCGGCTTCAACCACACAGAAGGCTCCCTCTTCAACCGCGCTGACAATAATACCTCGACGCTGGTTGATGGTGGCAAAGATATTCCCCTGGAACTCCGTAGGTCCCTCAACAGAAACCTTCATGATCGGCTCCATGATAATCGGCTTTGCCCGTTTATAGGCATCCCGGAAGGCCCCAATTGAGGCGGCCTGGAAGGCCATATCCGACGAGTCCACCGGGTGGTACTGTCCGTCATTGATGGACGCCTTAATACCTACGATGGGATAACCGATCAGGGTACCCTTATTCAGGGCCGCCTTGAATCCCTTATCACAGGAAGGAATATATTCAGTAGGAATAACTCCTCCCTTGATCTTATTTTCAAAGACATAGTTTTCTTCATCAGAAATATAGGGTTCAATGAAACCGGCAACCCGGGCGTACTGTCCGGACCCTCCAGTCTGTTTCTTATGGGTATAGTTGAAATCAGCCCGCTGGCTGATTGCTTCACGAAAGGCCACCTGAGGCTGGCCAACCTGAACCTCCGCCCGGTATTCACGTTTCATCCGTTCAACGTACACCTCCAGGTGAAGCTCTCCCATACCCTGAATGATCGTCTCATTTGACTCCGGATCCACATAGGTCCTGAAGGTGGGATCTTCCTTGGAAAAACGGTTCAGGGCCTTGGCCATATTATCCTCAGCCTTCTTATCATTCGCCTTGATGGCAAGGCTGATAACCGGGTTGGGAACAAACATACTCGTCATGGAATAGTTGAGGCCGCCTCCGGTGAAGGTGTCACCGCTTGCGCATTCAATAGCGAACAGGGCCACGATGTCACCGCAATAGGCTTCGGTGATATCCTCCATGGAGTCCGCATGCATCCTGATCAGCCGGCCGACCTTGAACCGTTTCCGGGATCGTACGTTATACAGCTCTTCACCCTTCTTAAGGGTTCCCTGGTATATCCTGATGTAGGTAAGCTGTCCGTACTGTCCATCCTCCAGCTTAAAGGCCAGGGCGACGGTCGGTTTTTCCCAATCACTGGGAAGCACCACTTCCTGCTCACCGTTATCCAGGTCCAGGGCAACATTTCGTACCTGGGTGGGGTTGGGAAGGTAGTTCACTACAGCATCAAGCAGGGGCTGGATACCGCGGTTTTTGTATGCTGATCCCACAAACACAGGGGTAAGATCCAGGGTAAGAGTCCCTTTCCTGACGGCATCATAGATCAATTCATCGGTGACTGAATCTTCAAGCATTGCCTCCATGAGCTCATCGGAAAAGAGGGAAACAGCATCAAGCAGCTCCTCCCGCTTCTCTTCAACCTCAGCAACGAGGTGTTCAGGAATAGCTGCCTCCCGCAAATCCTCTCCGTCTTGTCCTTCAAAGTAGATGGCCGTCCTGGTGATCAAATCCACCACACCCTCCAGCTTGTCCTCAAGACCAATGGGAATCTGCATAAGCACCGCATTATGTCCAAGCTTAGTAACCAGCTGGTCCTTTACCTTGTATGGGTTGGCTCCTACACGGTCACACTTGTTGATAAATGCAATCCGGGGAACCTGATAGCGTTTCATCTGCCGGTCTACGGTGATTGACTGTGACTGTACACCGCCAACAGAACAGAGCACCAGAACTGCACCGTCAAGTACCCGCAGGGAGCGCTCCACCTCAATGGTGAAGTCAACGTGACCGGGAGTATCGATGATATTGATCGGATACCCCTTCCAGTTCACGTTGGTAGCAGCAGAGGCTATGGTAATGCCCCGTTCCCGCTCAAGCTCCATGGAGTCCATAGTGGCCCCGACGCCGTCCTTACCACGCACCTCATGAACAGCATGGATCTTCTTGGTATAGAACAGCATCCGTTCAGAGAGAGTCGTTTTTCCAGAATCGATATGCGCACTGATACCGATGTTTCTCATTTTGGTTATATCAAACATACATTTCCTCTTTACCCGCGTTAATATGCCTATATTGTTATATGATATTTTTTTGGCGCGGAACATTCATGGTCGATGAGAATAAACACAACGGATGGGCGAAATTTCACATCGCAATACGGAGTTTAATATAAACGTGTTTTTATTTCAAGATACCTCTAGATATTTTTTTATTCCCACCCATATATAAAAGCAACATATTCCCAAAACAATACTGCAGCCGGGGTATCTCCGGAGTTTTACAGTTGCTCTAGACCGACCTGGGGATGCATCACCTGATCGTGGTGGCAGACAAGGGGATGATGAGCGGGGAGAATATTGGCAAGATCCGGCTGCAGTGGTCAGTGAACATGGGCAAGGGCATCCCAGGAGCTCATCCGAAGGAAGCTGCGCCAGCCTATCTGCTGGTTCTCTGGGTGCTAGATGCTTCCCATTCACTTCAGGGAAAGTTCCAGGACAACAGATGCTACGGCTGGGTGCTTGCTGCTCTGCGATCAGCGGTCAATGCCCCGGAACTTGCCGCGGCTGCCCAGCAAATGGAGCAGAAGGTGCTGGTCTTCACCCGTCTGCGCAGGGCCATGCGCATCACCTTGCCTGAGAACAAGCAGGGATTAACTGATTGCGGTGAATATGAACACCATACGCTCGGCAGTCACCTCCTTCTGTACTGCATTGTCCAAGCAGAATCAAAAGCTCCAATACCCTGAATACCAGAAACTCATAGCAACCATTACCTC
>SKJE01000193.1 GCA_007116075.1 Spirochaetia bacterium | reverse complement strand
TTTCCCCTCACCTTGATATCACCAGCAGAATATACTACTCTCTCAAAAAAGCATCTGCCGGGAGGAATACTGCATGAACATAACTGATCACATCTACTCGGAGCACCACAGAGTCCATACCCACCATTGCGATCCGCACTTGAGTGCCCGCCTGCCCTACTTTTTCCAGATTGTCCAGGAAGGAGCCGCTACCCATGCTATGCTCTCGGGCTGCTCGAACCCGGACTTTGAAAAAATAGGCAAGGCGTGGGTGCTCTCAAAAATACACATCAATGTGTCATCCTACCCGGTCTGGTCAGATGAGATCACCCTGGAAACCTGGATCCAGCCCACCCGGCGGTTCTATGCCCCCCGTGAAGCACGGGCTGTGGATGCCCGGGGGAACGTGCTCTTCCGCACCATGGCCTACTGGGTTATCATCAATATTGAAACAAGGAGGCCCGAGCGGCCGGATCAGTTCCTGGATATGATAGGACTGTCCCAAGACCGGTCCCGTTGGACAGACACCACATTGGGGAAAGTGCCGCGGTTGGACCCTGACACAGAGGATACCTGCTTTACCCCCCAGATCCAGTATCGAGATATCGACAGTGTCGGTCATGTGAACAATATATCCTATCTTGAGTGGATGCTCGAATCCATGGAGCCGTCGTATCAGGAGGATTTCCTCCCCTGCGAATTTGAAATCAACTTCACCGCTGAAAGTTTTAAGGATACCAACCTGGTCGCAAGTTCAAAAGAGAACACTCCGGGCAACAGGCTGCATGTAATCAGCAAACAGACTCCCTCCGGACCCCTTGAGACCTGCAGGGCAAGGAGTATCTGGAAACCTAGGTCTGAGCTGGCCTGAGGGGCACTCACTTCCTTCGCTGTGCGGCTGCTGAAATACGACCAATCAATTGTCTCCATCCTATGAGACCAAGCAGGGAGGCGAAGGCGATCGTCCCGAGCTTCCCTCCCGCCCCTCCCAGATGGGGGGAGGTAAACATGAACAGCAGCCCGCAAAGCACTCCTGCAGCAGCCATCTCCCAGAGACCGGCTATTTGGTCCCTGGCCGCCATTCCCGCAAAGGATGCGCAGAAGGTGATTACCGCCAGAAGCAGACCGAATACGTGGCCGAATATCAGAGGAAAGAGCATACCGCTTACCACCCCAATCAAGGCAGATGAGATCACAGGACCGAGACGCATCCGGTGGTGCAGTATGAATGTCACAACCGCACCGAGAAGTGAACTCAGCAGGATGGGAAGACCCACATTCCAGCCCGGAACAGGATCAGACATCGGAACATAACCCAATACCCAGGAACTCATAAGACAACCCGAAAAGGCAATTGTGCCGAGCTTCCCGCCGATCCCGATAAAGAGATCCCTGGTTATTACAAAGACGATGCCTGCCATCAGGGAGGAGAGCACCACTCCGGGAAGAACATAAAACATGGCAGGAGAGGCCATGCCCACGAAGGAGCCGCAGAAAAGTGCCGGACCGATTTTCTTCAAAAATATTCCCCCAACCAGACCCACAACTCCGGAAGCAAGCACTGGATTGAGCCCCAGCTCAGTCTGCAGAAAAAAGGTGATCATCCCTCCGAAAAAGACTCCGAAGAAGTCGAAGAGATCCCCCCATTCATATGGCGTGTTCAAAGATGCATCGAATATTCGGCCTGTCTCACGAATCACACTGAAGATGATTCCGATGAGGAGCATCACCTTCAGGCTGCTGAGAACAGGGTGATGATGATAGGTTTCTATCGTACTGTATACTACCAGAAGTAAAACAATACCCGTAAGGCTTACCCAGCCGAGCAGTCTTGGCCACCATTCCCGTTTCATAGATCACCTGAACACAGCTGCTATTCCTGTTCTTTCATCAGCCTGATGATATCGAAGGAAGCCAGTCGGGACTCGGGCAGTCTCCGGGTAAGCTCAAGCCAGTTCGGCTGCTTGTCGAAGAGGGGCTTGAGGATATCGAGTCCCTGCCGGATATCACCCGCTTCCAGCAGGGCAACCCCATGCCAGTAAAGCGCTTCAGGATTCTCTCCCAGCAGTTCCCGGGCTCTCCGGTAATAATCCATAGCAGCCGTAATCTCCCTTTTTTCCATAGCGGTATCTCCTGCCTCAAGCAGGGAGTACCCTGTATTGAGGTCCAGCAACCGCTCCAGTTCCGCCAGGGGGTTCTGGTGGTCCTCAACCCGCAGATCCAGAACCGTATCCACAGAAACATCTCCGGAAGCCCTTGTCTTTACGATCTTCATTCCCGCTGACTGCTTCCCCCTGATATCTCCGCCCTCATGCTCTGCCGCCTTGAGGGCTGCAAGCATCCGGTCGGACAATGAGCCAGGGGTAGACAGAAAGGCCGCTTCCATAGCTTCCCACACCGTAGGGGTCAGCATCATATTCGCCTGGACACTGAAGTACTGGCCGCTGCGGTGTCCAGCCTCCCGTACGCAGGATGAGCCGGTATGAACAGCACTATTCCCCAACACATCAAGGACAGCAGCCTGCCGGAAGGCCTTACCGGGATCAGATTTCAGCAATGCTTCCAGCACCTCCGGGGCCTGCTTTCCTGAAGCGAGCATCCCCAGCCCGTCCGGGCCAAACTGCCGGTTCACCACCGACTGGGTCGCCACTGCCCCTGCTCCCGGTTCAACCCAGAGCACCGCCGAAGCAACGGAGAAAAAATGGGACTGTACTGCAGCTCCGATCTCTCCGGCTTCAATATCCATGGCAACGATTGAATAGGTCGAAGCTATCTCCGGCATGCTGATAAAATTTCCTTTTCCGATGCTCATCATTCCTCCGATAAAAATCAACTACGCAGTGCTTCCGCTATCCTGGACCAAGCATCCTCATCCCTGCCGACAGAGACCAGATGCTTCCAGCGGACAATCGGAGTTATGAGAAGATCCGGATGCTCGAGTATCTCCTCGGCAGGATCATACTCCAGGTAGCTGTATCCGCCCTTA
>SKJE01000068.1 GCA_007116075.1 Spirochaetia bacterium | reverse complement strand
CAGAAACGGGATGGACATCCTGCTGGGCCTCTTCAAAGTTTTTCTGAAGGGCTTGTTCAAAGACATCAACATGAATTTCACAGAGTTCCTGTATTGATTCTACCGGAAATCCTTCGTTAACCAGAGACTGTTCCATGGAGGCAACTTCCTCTGCTGAGAGGTGCTCAAGGAGGTATCTGAATTCATGTTTCAAGTTCTTCACCTGGGCTCCCTGGTGAAGCTTTTTCACAACTTCCTTTAGTTGCTCTTCCCTGCTTTTTTCGTCAAAGGGTATATTCATGAGTGATAATCCTCCCTATCTATAGAAAATATACTGAAAATATACCTAAGGGAGTAAAAAAAGGATGTTACCTATGTTACACTTACAGGTGGGAACCAAGGAAAAGCCTCCGCCCGAGGCACCGGGCGGAGGCAGACTCATGGAGGTACTTCATTGAAGGACCTGGTTAATCGTAGGGTTTGATGAGATAGTTTCCGCGATTCTTCAAGAGTACCTTGGTTCCCATTGCTATTGACTGGAGCGGTTGGGTTGAAAGCGTAACCGGTAGGCCCAGAGCTTCCTCGAAGAACTCCTTTACTCCATCTATCAGCGATCCTCCGCCGTTGATATGCACTCCGTCATCTATGATATCTGATGATATCTCTGGAGGGCATGATTCAAGCACCTTAAACACTTCACCGACGATCACATTGAAAGACTTGTTTAACACGTCGCGTATTTCGGACTGCTTTACGGTGATAGTGCTCGGCAGTCCATGCTTGAGATCCCTGCCCATCACATCCATGGTGATATCATTGGGCAGTTCCTTTTTTAACGTTGCCAGTTGTTTTTTAACTTCTTCGGCAGTGGATGGACCAATTTCGAAGTTTTTCTTAAACTTCATAAACTTCACGATTTCATTGTCGAAGGTCTCCCCGGCCAGTTTTATGGATTGGGAAACGACAAGATCTCCCAGGGAGAGTACTCCTATATCAGTAGACCCGCCGCCGATATCGATGACCAGCGTACCGGTTGCTTTGAAGATATCAATTCCCATGCCGATGGCGCCTGCCTTGACCTCCTCCTCTACCAGGACATCATTAATACCGAAACTGGATGCAAGTTCCTTCAGCGCTTTCCGTTCAATTGTCGATAGATCAGCATGGCAGCAAATCAGTACGGTTGCTCTGCTCTTGCTTATCTCACCTCGAATTGAACTGTTAATAATTGTTTCAAGAAAGGCTCTCGCAGCAGTTTTATCTGAGACAGCACCATGCGTAAGCGGTCGTATTACCTTGATTTTTGAGTGGGTTTTTCCGATCATATTCTTTGCAGCATGTCCCACAGCGATGATGTCTTTTGTCTTGGTATCAAAGGCCACTACACTCGGTTCGTTAAATACGATTCCACTTCCGCTGATATATACAATTGTATTGACGGTGCCTAGGTCGATACCGATGTGGGTGATTTTATTTTTTTCATGGGGTTCATCATGAGGAATCGCCTCCCGTCTTGCGCCCGCAAGGGCTTGTTTAAAATTTAACATGTCATACCTCACAGATTGACTGATGATCGATTAATCCTGAGGATTTACGAGGTAGCTTCCCCGATTCTTCAACAGGACCTTAGTTCCTTCCACAACTACCCGAAGGGCTTCTGTAGCGGTACGAACTTTCAAGTTCAGTGCTTTTTCGAAATACTCCTTGATGCCGGGGATTAAAGCGCCGCCCCCTTCAACAGTAATGCCCTTACGTACGATATCTGATGCAAGTTCAGGAGGAGTCTGTTCAAGAACGGTATATACGACATTGGTGATTTCCCCGAATATGGGGAGCAGGAGTTCGAAAATTTCCTTTGATGATATGGTTGCAGCTGAGGGGAGTCCGGTTACCAGGTCCCGTCCAGAGATCAGCAGCTTCTTTTCCTTATCGTTGGGGATAAGAGTAGAGATTTCTGTCTTAACCTTTTCCGCTGTAATTGGACCAATAACCAGATTATGCTGCTTGTGAACATGTTTGATGATCTCCTGATCGATATAATTTCCGGCAATCCGGATCGATTTTGAAAGGACCACATCGCCGAGGGAGAGGACACCGACGTCCGTTGTTCCTCCGCCCAAATCGATGATCATCGCTGCTTCCGGAGAATAAATATCTATGCCTGAACCGATAGCTCCTGATTTGATCTCTTCTTCGATAAATGCATCTGTGATACCCATCTGGAGCGCAAGCTCCTTGAGCGCTTCACGTTCAATCTGAGTCACCTCTGAGGGACAGCAGATGAGACAGAGGGAATTCTTCAAGCTTCTGAGGGTCTGAACTCGTTTGAATACATACTTCAGCAGGGCCTGGGCGGCGTCCATGTCCGAGATTACTCCATCCCGTAACGGCTTGCTTACCCGAATCTTACTGTGAGTTTTACCGATCATGTTAAATGCATCGGTACCTCCTGCTATTACGTCTCCAGTTTCGATATCAAAGGCGACAACCGAGGGCTCATCAAAGATGATGCCGTGGCCCTGTACATAAACCAGCAGGTTTGTGGTTCCAAAATCAATACCGATACCCAATTTTTTATCTTTTGCCATATTCTTTTACTCCTTGTGTTGGTTGTTCGGTTAATCCAGGGGCTTAACCAGATAATTTCCCCGGTTCTTCAGCAGAATTTTTGATCCCTCGACAATTGATGTCAGAGCATTTGGTGCAATGGTGACCTTCAGAGATAGTGATTTCTCAAGATGCTCCTTAATGCCGTCCACCAGGGCGCCTCCACCGTTGACCATAATACCTTTCTGGTAGATGTCAGAGGAGAGTTCCGGTGGTGCTGTCATGAGCACCTTGCGGGCTGTGTTCTCTATCCCGTCGAAGGCCTGCAGGAAAATGTGGCGTATTTCCGACTGCTTGATGGTAATTCTTCTGGGAAGACCGTTTTTCAGGTCCCGTCCGGCGAAGGTGAATTTCTTGTCTGGATTCAGCTTCTCTCTGACCGTGCCCAGAGTGATCTTAATTTTCTCTGCTGTTTTTGGTCCGATCATCAGGTGGTAAGTGTGCTTAATATATTTAGTTACTTCGTTATCCAGATAATTTCCGGCGATTTTTAACGATTCCGATACCACCAGGTCACCCAAGGAGAGAATCCCGATATCGGTAGTTCCTCCACCAATATCAATAACCATTGAGCCCGAAGGTGCGAACATATCAATACCGGCACCGAGGGCACCTGCTTTGACTTCTTCTTCCATAAAGACATCCTTCACACCCATTCGGTTTGCTAGATCGATCATAGCCTGCTTTTCGATTTGTGATATTACAGAAGGATAGCAGATAAGCAGGGTAGACTTCCTAAAATCAATGTCAACTGTATGCAGCCGCTCAAAGACGAACTGCAGCAGCGCTCCAGTAGCATCTAGGTCAGACACCACTCCTCCCTCCATTGGCTTCACCAGATGGATTGAATTGTGGGTTTTCCCCAGCATATCAAAGGCCTCTGCTCCTGCGGCAATGCGCATTTTTGTTTTTTTATCGAACGCAACAATAGAAGGTTCGTTAAAAATTACCCCGTAACCGTCAATGTACACAAGGGTATTAACCGTCCCAAGATCCACACCTATTTTTAGTCCTTTTTTTCCCACTGTTTCACCTCTCATGAGTTTATTTCGTACTTTCGTTGCATAGACATTTTTCGTTTTGGACTTTTTTTCCCTGTGTCAATTGTTTCAGTCAGTGCGGCGTGGATTTCCCTTCTCTATAGGTCTGAAGATAAACTGCAGTTATGCAGCGGAATAACTATTTAACCTCCTTTCCCAATTCTGCAGTTGGAAACACAATCCAACCACTAAGATATGGGTGGTTTTTTCATCGAGAACTTTGTTTTGTAAGCTTTTTTTTGTTGAACTTTTGCAGGACTTTTATTGATGCAACAGCTATATTCTGTACATAGCACTTTAGCATGAATAAAAGAATTTGTGGAAAAAAATGTAACTTTTATGGAAAAAAAATTGTTCTAGTAGAGTTTTTAATTAACTAAACTCTCTAATACAGGTCTATTATTTATATATGAAAGAGTAAGCAGCTGCTGCTCCATGGCATATCCCAGATAGGCACTGATGGTGCACCGGGTCAGGACGTACTGAATGTGGTTTAGGCGAATACCTAATGTATCACAGACAGCTGTAAGCAATTCCTCCAAGGATTTCCTTTCTGCAAGGTTTACAATCAAATCAAGCGTATGCTCTATTGCACTTCGGTTCATCCTGATGAGTTCATCGGGGTCATCTGTCGGCGGGGCGTGGCTCGGTACATACAGCGATGCGGAGGAGGATGCGAGCTTCTGCAGGGAATTCAGGTGCTCTCCCAGGTGATAGAGATAAAAAAGAGGATATGTATCCAAAATGTGCCGGGACATGAGGGTATCAGCCGTAAAGAAGATACCGTCCAGGGTTTTGATTCCCATCATATCGATGCTGTGTCCAGGAAGGGATACCGCTTCGAGAGGAGTGCCTGCAATTGCTCCTTCAGGATACCGATTATTGACAACACTCGCAGCAGCAAGCACCAAAGGGTGGCTGAGCCCCGGATGAATCCCCCCTCCCCAGAGAAATTCGCCCTCCAGTCTAGGTGATTCTACCATCACACTTTCACGTGCAGGGGCTGCGATGCTGCAGCCAGTCTGTTCCTGGAGATACCTGTTTCCACCGATATGATCAGCATGGGAATGGGTATTAATAATTGTTCGAAGCTTAAGGCCCTCATCATCAAGGAGTCGGCGAATCTGTCTTCCCGTCTCCCGGTTGTTCCCGGCATCAATGAGATAAGCATCCCTTCCATCTTTAACCAGACCGACCGAAGTTGGGGCTGATATCACATAGGTTGAGCCGTATACATGTGTAAGCTGCATTCGAGCCATACAATTACTATACCAGCGGAGGGGGAAAATTGGAAGCATCAGGCCCGATCGGCACTGATGGTGGTCTTTGTTACATTAAATTCATGAATATTACACACTCATTTAGCGGAAAGTTAACATTACACCTCTACATTCAAGGCATCATACATTCTATGGAGGATATTATGAAAAAGAAATTGAGTATACTGTTATCAGTATTACTAATCATCTCAGTGGGAACCCTCTTTGCTGGTGGATCACGGGACGGAAGACCCGAGGCTGAACGAAGCTTTGAGCTTCTTGGAGCCGGAGCATCATTCCCCGCTCCCCTCATGACCGCATGGGCTGATGAGTATCGGGATATCACCAACGGCAGGGTCACCATAAACTATCAGTCAATCGGTTCAGGAGGAGGCATTCGCCAATTTCTGGAAAAGACCATTATGTTCGGGGCAACAGAGAGTGCTTTGACGGATACACACATGGTCCAAATACGCGAGGAGACTGAAGGTCTTGCTTACAATCTTCCCCTTACCCTCGGCGACGTAGTGATTACCTATAATGTGCCTGGTGTTGATACCGGAGTGGTCTTCAGCTCTGATGTAATTGCTGATGCATTTCTCGGCACTATCACCAACTGGAATGACCCGAGGATTGCAAAACTCAACCCGGGGGTTACCTTTCCCAACCTGCCGATTACCATAGCTCACCGCTCTGATGGTTCCGGTACCACCGCTGTCTTTACCAGTTATCTCTCGAAGGTGAACAGCCAATGGGAACGTTCTGTAGGAGCAGGGACGTCTGTAAACTGGCCCAAAGGGTCCGGCGGAAATGGTAATGAGGGTGTTGCCGGAATCGTCATGAATACTCCCGGTGCAATGGGATACAACAGTCTGGTCTATGCTGTCCTGAATGATATCGGATACGGTAGCGTTATCAATAATTCAGGTAATATTATTGAACCGAGTCTCGAAGCTACAAGTCTTTCTGCAGCCGTTGATATCCCCAAGGACGGCCGGGTCATGCTGGTTGACACTGATGCACCCTATGGGTATCCCATAGCTGGATTTGCATGGAGTCTTGTCTATGAGAACCTTGACCGGAATGCTGCTATACCCGACAGAGAAACCGCAGCTGAGGTCGTAAAGTTCCTCTACTGGGTGATTACCGAAGGGCAGGAGTATAACGAAGGACTCAGTTTTGCCCGTCTTCCCGACAAAGCACAGGAAGTTGCCGTACAGATGGTCGGCAGCCTGAAGTGGAACGGGGAGTTCATCGGTGAAGAAGTTATCGCGGATGTACGTGCCAGTGGTTATTAAGAACACTGTATCAGCAAATTGCAAACTGGATGCTCAGATCTGTTCTGGGCATCCAGTCATCATTGAGGAGAAGGTTATGAAGGCTGATTCTGAACTATCCAAAAAAACAGCACTGCACTCCACCATACCTGCAATATACAGGAGTCCCGGGGACAAGGTCTTCAAGTTGATCATCTTTACCCTGAGCTCTGCAATCGTGCTGCTGGCGGCTGCCATGGCGATCATTCTCTATATTGAAGGCAGGCCGGCCTTTAGGGCCTTTGGTCATGCCAGTTTCCTGTCCAATACAGTATGGGATCCGGTAGCGGGAATACACGGAGCACTACCGTTTATTATGGGGACGCTTATTACCAGCTTCGGTGCTCTACTGCTTGCAATACTTCCGGCACTGGGAGTAGCCGTGTTCACTACAGAATTTGCACCGAAAGGGTTGGCCCAGATAATAAATTATATGGTGGACCTGCTGGCGGCTATCCCAAGTGTTATCATCGGACTCTGGGGAATCTTCAACTTTGCCCCCTTTATGAGAGAAAAAGTCTACTCTCCACTGTATTTCTGGGCAACCGAGCATGCTCCGGGGCTTCTGCCGGTACTTGGGGCCCCTTCAAACTACAACTTGACCACCGCAACCATCATTCTTGCCCTGATGATCATTCCCTATACCGTAGCGCTTTCCAGAGATGCCATAGCCATGGTGCCCCAGGAGCAGCGGGAGGCATGCTGGGCATTGGGTGCTACCCGATGGGAGGTTATGAGTGTTGCTGTGCTTCCCTATGCAAAGCCCGGCATTATTGCGGGTGTGCTTCTCTCTCTTGCCCGTGCCCTCGGAGAAACCATGGCCGTGGCCATGCTTATCGGCAACTCAAACAGGGTACCCTTTACATTATTCGGTCCTGCAGCGACTATGCCGTCGGTTATTATCAATGAATTTCGTGAAGCAGTTGAGCACCTTCACTACAGCAGTATCATGGCAGTCGGGTTTTATCTCTTTGTTCTCACTATGGGAATTAACCTCGTAGCATCTGCAATACAGAGAAAACTGATGCTGAAAAAGGGGATATCATGAATATACGTTATCGTTACCTCCGGGATAAGGTCATCCTGGCAGTTATCGTGGCACTGACACTGACGGTAGTTATCCCGCTTGCTATTATTATTGTGTATGTTATCGTCAATGGGATTTCTGCTATCAATATAGATTTCTTTACCCAGGAGCTCGGAAGTCCCAGCCGTGCAATGCTCGGGAGGCCGACCGGACTGATGCATTCCATCATAGGAACGATTCTCATCGACCTGACGGCGCTGGTCATAGCACTGCCCTTCGGTCTTGCCACGGGCATTATGATGTCCGAGTATCCGGAGCATGTCTTTGCACCTATTGCAAGGTTACTGACCAGTACGCTCAACGGGATGCCGGCGGTGCTCATGGGACTGCTTGCCTATGCACTGGTAGTCAAGAACACCGGTGGGTTTTCAGCCTTTGCAGGATCATGTGCCCTGGCGTTTGTGATGATGCCTATTATCTCAAAGTCGACCGAGAGTATTCTCAAAATAACACCCTGGTCATTACGGGAGGCCGGTCTTTCCCTGGGACTGCCTAGGTGGAGGGTCACTTTGTCACTCGTATTCCCAGCGGCTCGAGGAGGGATTTTATCAGGAGTGCTGCTGGCCTTTGCCCGGGCTGCAGGGGAAGCCGCGCCTCTTATGCTTACCTCATTCGGTAACAACTACCTCACCTTGAGTATGTCAAAACCCATGGATACCCTGCCCCAGCGGCTGTACAGCCTGGCTATCAGTCCCTATCGAAACTGGCATGCCATGGGCTGGGCCGGAGCCATTGTGCTGCTCCTGTTCGTCATGCTGACATTTCTTATTGGACGCATAACAGTACAGAACATGAAGCGGAAGGCCCGCAGACTCTCAAATAATACATAGGAAGAGGAAAAATGAACAAGAAACTACAGCATCAGACAGCACCTGAGGTGCGGATGGAGACCAAAAAACTCTCTGTTATCTATAATAAGACGGTATATGGCGTGAGAGATGTTGACCTGCCGATCTACACAAACCAGGTAACTGCACTGATCGGCCCCTCAGGATGCGGCAAGACGACCTTTCTGCGAAGTTTGAACCGCATGCACGAACTGCTGCCCCATGCTTTGGTGACCGGACAGGCATTACTGGATGGGCAGGACATCTACGCATCAAAGATTGATCCAGTTGTGATCAGAAGGAAGGTCGGGATGGTGTTCCAGAAACCGACTCCCTTTCCCTCAAAATCAATCTACGACAATGTTGCCGCCGGAATGAAACTAGTGGGTATCAAGAAAAAAAGCATCCTCGACGGTGTCGTCGAGAAAGCCCTGAGGGATGCAGCACTGTGGGATGAGGTCAAGGATCGGCTGAAAAGTCCCGGGGGCAGCTTGTCGGGAGGACAGCAGCAGCGGTTATCGATAGCGCGGGCGTTGGCCGTCGAGCCGGAGGTACTGCTGATGGATGAGCCCACAAGCTCCCTTGACCCGAATTCAACGACACGAGTAGAGGAATTGATCAGGGAGCTTCGTCAGCAGGTATCTATCGTGATTGTCACCCATAACATGCAGCAGGCAGTGAGGGTTTCAGATTATACCGCCTTTTTCTTCGTCGGCGAGATGGTGGAACACTCACCTACAAAGGATCTGTTTGAGCAGCCAAAAGAAGAACGGACTGTCGAGTATCTATCAGGTGCGTTTTCCTGAGAAATACATGGCTGGATTATTGACGATTATGCTTTGGTCCTAGCATTCCTGATATACTCACGTTATAATGATCTCAGGAGGTGAACTATGAATATGTTCAAGAAGGGCGTCCTGTCCGGAATTGGACTTGGCTTGTTTGCCAAGGAGAAAATCGAAGAAACCGCAAAAAAACTTGCCGAGGAAGCGAAGCTTTCTGAGGACGAAACCAGGGAATTTGTGGAAGATTTGAAGAAACATGCCGATAAGACGAAGGCACAGATCGATAAGAAAGTGCAGGAACAGGTGAGAGAAACTGTAGAGAAAATGGGGCTTGCTACTGAAAAGGACCTCAAACGGCTTGAGCGTAAAATTGATGCGCTGAAAAAATCGATGGAGAGCGAATCGAAGGAAGCCTAGCCAGGAGCGGTTATGAAATACCAGAATCCCCTCGGAAAACCCTTTCGGCATGCCAATCGGTATCTGGAAATACTAAAGGTGCTGGTGCACTACGGATTTGCCGACCTCATCTCCCGCTCCGGATTGGAGAAGATCCTCAATGCAGGCAGAAATATTGTATATAAGAAGACTGATCCGGGTATCAATGAATTAAGTACCTGGGAGCGTATCAGGCTGATATTTGAGGAGCTTGGTCCAACCTATATCAAATTTGGACAGCTGTTGAGTATCCGGGGAGATTTGATTCCCATTGAACTGGTGATAGAACTGGAGAAACTCCAGGATGATGTGCCTCCATTTCCCACTGAGGAAGCCCGTAAGCTCATTGAACGGGAACTGGAGGAAGATATTTCTGCGTTATTTTCGGAGTTTCCCAACGAGCCCGTAGCAGCAGGTTCGATTGCCCAGGTATATCGAGGAGTACTCGTTTCCGGAGAGGTAGTTGCGGTTAAGGTGCAGCGGCCTGATATTCTGAAACAGATCCGAACAGATATTGAGATCATGGAGACCATAGCCGATACCATTTCCCAGCATATCCCTGAAGTTCAGGTGTATAATCTCCGCAAGGTGGTTCAGGAGTTTTCCAAGGTAATTGAGATGGAGCTTGATTTTCTCCATGAGGCTTCGAATCTGGAGAGCTTCGGTTCTTACTATGGTAATATGGAGGAACTTCATGTGCCCAAGGTGTATCGGAAGTATAGCAGCAGAAAAATTCTGACAATGGAGTTCATCCAGGGCATCAAGATTTCAAATATTACAAAACTGGAGCAGGAAGGATACGATCTCAAACTGCTTGCCCGTCGCAGTATGGATGTGGTACTCAAGCAGGTTTTTGAGGAGGGATTCTTTCATGCGGACCCTCATGCGGGGAACCTTACTGTACTCCCTGACAACAGGCTCAGTCTGCTCGACTACGGTATGATGGGGCGTTTGAGTCCCTCTACTAAGCGGCTTATCACAGCTATGCTTATTGGTGCATTGCTGAAGGACAGTGAGTATATTACCAGAAACCTGCTGCGTCTCTGTGATACAATCGGGCCGATATCTCAGAGGAGTCTGGAAACAGCGGTTGCGGAGATTGTGGAAGGTTTTTTCTATACCTCCTTGGAGCAGATTAATATGCCCGAGGTGATTACCAAGATCATGCGGATGTTTCCTGAACAGCATCTGGTGCTTCCTGCTGATATGTACCTGCTCGGCCGGACAATTATGCTCCTCCAGGCAAACAGTGAACGTCTCGATCCTACCTGCAACATCAGTGAATATCTGCTTCCTTATGTGAAGAAAATTTACCGGCAGCGCCTGAAGGTATCCCATATACTGCAGACCGCAGCAATCACCTTGGAGGAGTTTTCAGAACTGGGCCGGGAGCTGCCCTTTGAGCTCCGGGATATCCTGGACCGGGTAAAGGAAGGCGGGGTAGGAGTCCAGTTTAATCACCGCGGCCTGGAACCGACCCAGGCGGCCCTTGAACGGGCGTTCAACCGCCTATCATTTGCCATGATTATTGCTGCCATTCTGATCGGATCATCCCTGGTAATTGTTTCCGGTACCCAGCCTTTAATATTCGGGATTCCCCTGATCGGTGTGGTCGGGTTTATTACAGCGGGTCTTTTCGGACTCTGGATTCTCATTGCCATTCTCAGACACGGAAAGATGTAAAGCTTACCATAATGCTCATATATATATAGGTAGTCAATCTGCATCAGGTG
>SKJE01000046.1 GCA_007116075.1 Spirochaetia bacterium | reverse complement strand
GGGATAATTACAACCAGCACCCAGGCAGCCCAGGTCTTATCAGGGCTCATGATGAAGCTGATGAGGGTAGCCGTGTACAAGACCGCGTAAACTACCATAGACAGGTAAAACCACCACGGGCGCCTCTCACCTGCATAAGCAGCTTGCTCCACTTTCTGAAACCGCCCACCCATCACCATAATTAGAATACTGGTGGCCAATACCGCAAGTGCCAGTGATAAACCGAAAATTGTTGGCAATAACATTTTTTATGTCACTCCTCTTTATTGTTTTACCTGCCGTGACCTTGAGGTCATATGACTAATTTATCATGTGACCCTGAAATCTTAATACCGTGGTTAATTCCGGTTGTCAATACATGTTTATTTGTTTCTTTTTTATCAATCTTGTTATCAGGTGTCCCCGATCTGGAGCAACTCGATGTATTTTTTTGTATGCAAAGGATACTGTTTTTTTCACAAAATGTTATGATCTGTATGGATTGTTGTGGTATAGTGGATCATGAAGAAGCTCATTCTGGGAGTGCTTATTATGCCGTTTCTCTTCAGTTGTGCCACACATACATTACCTGAGCATGTGCAGTCCATGCTGGTGGAATCTGTAGACCTTGAGCGGTATGCCGGACTCTGGTATCAGGTCGCCAGGTATCCACACTCCTTCCAGAGAAGGGCGTGCGGAGAATCGACTGCCGAATATACTTTTAGGGATGACGGGAAGATCGCGGTTATCAACCGCTGCTGGGAGGATGCCTATGGGGGAGCATTGAACCAGCAGGTCAGGGCGACAGGACGACCGGTTAATGAATCAGGAAATTGGCTCCGGGTCTATTTTTTCAAGCTGTTCCCGGCAAATTACCTCATAATTGAACTCGACAGCAGGGATTATCAGTGGGCTGCGGTGACCACCCCGAATAAAAAAACTCTCTGGATCCTATCCCGAACCCCTCTGCTGGATGAGCAGATATATCAGAAAATTATTGAATCCCTGGTATCGAAAGGCTTTGATGAGAGGAGTATTATACGGACATCTCAACAGAAATGATGTTTTATACTACAGTATGTGCGGCCTACCGTATCTAAAAGGCACCTATGGTATTCAGCTTAAAAAATCATAGGTTGTAATAATGTATATTTAATTAAGGAGGATGGTATGAAAAAAGGGATTACTGTTTTTTTGGTTCTCTTGGTTCTCGCTTCAGGAATCGCCATGGCGGCGGGCAGACAGGATACAGCTCCAGCTGAGGAAGAGCCTTTCAAGGTTGCATTTATCTATGTAGGCTCCCCAGTAGATTACGGGTGGACGTTTGAGCACGATATGGCCAGAAAGGCTGTAGAAGCTGAGTTTGGTGATGCAGTTGAGACTGCTTATGTTGAAAATGTCACGGTTGGTGATGTTTCAAGAATCCTGAACCAATTTGCACAGCAGGGCTACCAGATTGTTTTTGGTAATTCCTTTGGTTACATGGACTACATGGCAGAAGCAGCTGAGGAGTATCCCGACATCTATTTTGAGCATTGTTCCGGTTACCAGCTTGGACCGAACAAGGCCAATTATTTTGGAAGGATGTACCAGGCAAGATACCTCTCAGGTATTGCTGCGGGTGCAATGACCGAAACAGATCAGATAGGGTATGTTGCAGCATTTCCAATTCCTGAGGTTATCAGGGGGATCAATGCCTTCACCCTAGGTGCCCAGAAAGTAAATCCTAATGTTCAGGTACGAGTAGTTTGGACGAACACATGGTTTGACCCTGCACGTGAGCGGGAAGCGGCGGAATCTCTCTTGGATGCAGGTGTTGACATAATTGCACAGCATCAGGACACCACGGAACCCCAGCGTGCAGCACAGGACAGGGGAGCATACAGTGTCGGCTATCATTCAGATATGCGCTCCTTTGTTGGAGATTCGGTGCTTTCCAGTGCTGTGTGGGATTTCAGCAATTACTACATTGACCGTGTAAGAGCAGCTATGGACGGCACGTGGGAAAGCGGTGCCTACTGGGGTAACCTAGATGATGGTGTCGTGGGTCTTGCTGAATTCAGCCCTCTGGTATCCCAGGATGTACGTGACATCGTAGCCCAGGAAAAGGAAAAGATCATCAGCGGTGCATGGGATGTGTTTCATGGGCCGGTAAGAAATCAGCAGGGTGAAGTGTTAGTTCCAGCAGGAACGGCTATGACCGATGCTGAAATGCTAGGTATGATTTTCTTTGTTGAAGGGGTTGTTGGAAGAATCGACTGATTGACGGGAACAACATACAGAGAATAAAGAGTGCTCCGGCTGTTTTATTACAGACAGACCGGAGCATGTTTCATGGAAGATACTATGGCACTGCAAAATGATCTGACCCCGGTTGTGGAGATGAAGGGTATTACCAAGCATTTTCCCGGAGTCACTGCTAACAATCAAGTTACCCTGAAACTCTATCCAGGAGAAGTTCTCGCCCTTCTTGGTGAGAACGGTGCGGGCAAGAGCTCGTTAATGAATGTGCTCGTCGGTCTCTACCGTCAGGATGAGGGTGAGATACTGGTTAGGGGAACACCTGCAGAAATCCATTCTCCTAAGGATGCCGTGCAGCTAGGACTCGGTATGGTCCATCAGAATTTTAAGCTGGTGGAGACCATGACGGTGGCGGAAAATGTTGTCCTGGGACTTAAGCATTTAGACTTTATTCCCTCTTTTTCTGAAATTTGCCGGAGGATCAACACCATATCCAGGCAGTACAACCTGCAGGTCGATCCAAGAGCATACATCTGGCAGCTGGGTGTCGGTGAACAGCAGCGGGTTGAAATCCTTAAGTTAATATATCGTGGAGCCGATATCCTGATCCTTGACGAACCAACTGCAGTACTGACGCCGCAGGAATCAGGAGAACTCAGCAGAATTATTGCCCAGATGATAGATGAGGGAAAATCAGCAATATTCATTACCCACAAAATGGAAGAAATAAAGCGTTTTTCTCAACGGGTGCAGGTGCTCAGGAAGGGGGAAACAGCTGCGGTACTGGAGACATCCAAGACTACCCCTTCTGAACTTGCACGCCTTATGGTTGGCAGAGAGGTTCTCTTCAGGCTTGAAAAAAAAATCTGTTGTCCCGGGGAACCGGTTCTGGAAGTAAAAAATCTTTGTGCATCAAATGAAGCAGGAAGGCCGTCACTTCAGGATTTGTCCTTCATTATACGAGCAGGAGAAATACTGGGAATCGCCGGTGTGGCAGGTAACGGCCAGAGAAAACTCACAGAAGTCATCACAGGACTTGACCGGGCTGACAGCGGCAAGGTCGTAATCCAAGGCAAGGACATGACAAACCGGACACCTTTGGATCTGATCCAGTCCGGAGTAAGCCATATTCCTCCAGACAGGATATCCATGGGAATTGTAGGTGATATGAGTGTAGCTTCCAACCTGGTGATGAAGGAATACCGCAGTGAACCAGTTGTGAAACGGGGAATATTTAATTACAAAGAAGTAGCAAAAAGTGCGAAGGAAAAGATTGATGCTTATAATATTTCCACCCCGTCACAGAACACTGAAGCCAAGTTCCTTTCTGGTGGAAATATCCAGAAAATCATCCTGGCACGGGAAATCGGGGCCTGCAGGGGACTCTTGATTGCATCATACCCTTCGAGGGGGCTTGATGTGGGAGCCATGGAGGCGGTACGGCTCCAGCTGATTGACCAGAGAAACATCGGTAATGCAGTTCTCCTGGTGTCGGAGGACTTGGAAGAATTAATAACTGTAGCCGATCGTATAGCAGTGATCTATGAAGGCCGGATCATGGGAGAAGTTCCCGCAGAAAAAGCAGACATCAAAATCATAGGCCATATGATGGCAGGGGCATCCCTAAAGGGTGCGGCACAAGCAGCAGCCGAGGCTGAGCTCGGGGAGGATGGGATTTGATGAGGCTGTACTTTGAAAAACGAAAAACATCTTCGAAAATAGTCCTGATATGTGTACCGATTATTTCGCTGGTAATTTCCCTGATACTAACTGGCTTTCTGCTTCTTGTCTTCGGAGTCAATCCTCTTGCAACGTTTTCGGCAATGTTCAATGGAGCCTTCGGCTCGAGCCAAAACTTTGCCGAAACATTGGTGAAGGCTGTGCCGCTGATGCTCACCGGGTTGGGGGTCTCTATAGCTTTCCGGCTCAGGTTCTGGAATATCGGGGCGGAAGGGCAGCTAGTGCTTGGAGGAGTAGCTGCTACCTGGGTGGCGCTTTTTGCTTCCCCATACATACCTGCATTCCTGCTCCTTCCGTCGGTACTGCTTGCGGGAGCCCTTGCAGGGGCTGCCTGGGCTGGAGTGCCAGCTCTTTTGAAGACAAGGCTCCAGGTTGATGAGACACTCACTACCCTGATGCTCAACTATGTGGCAATACTGATTGCTGAAGGGCTCTTTTACGGAGCATGGAGAGATCCCGGGGGGATGGGTTTTCCCGGCACTGCGCGGTTTCCCCAGGCGGCATGGCTGCCGAGAATCTACGGCAGGGTTCACTATGGGCTGGTCTTTGCCCTCATCCTAGCTGTAGTGCTCTGGTTCTTCATCTATCATACAAAGTGGGGATTTGAACTTCACATGATAGGCAAAAACCGTACCGCCGCAAACTATCTGGGTGTCAATATAAAACGGACCATCCTGGTGTCCATCCTGATTTCCGGCGCTTTCTCCGGCCTTGCGGGAGCTTCAGAGGTAGCAGGTTTGGCCAGGAGACTTCAGGAAGGCTTAATTCAGGGATACGGCTATACCGCCATCATAGTAGCGTGGATGGCCCAGCTGAATCCATTTGCTTCTATCGCTGCCGCAATTTTGATGGCGGCCTTGCTGGTAGGGGGCGACCAGGTTCAGATGATGATGAGACTCCCCTCTGCAGTCGGCCTAGTCATGCAGGGAATGATCCTGTTTCCCTTACTGGCCGGTTCCCTGTTCTCTGAATACCGCCTGAGAATTTCTAGGACCCGCGGGGAGGAAACACCATGATGCTGCTGGTACAGTCAATCATTGCCATAACTATCAGGGCAGGAACATCCCTGGTATACGCAACAATAGGAGAGATTTATACTGAACGGACCGGTGTTCTGAATCTTGGTCTTGAAGGCATGATGCTCATGGGGGCTGTTACCGCCTTTGCTGTCGCCTACCATACTGGTTCATTGGTATTAAGCCTTCTTGTCGCCATGTCGATGGGACTGGTCCTATCGGCTATCCATGCTTTTTTATGCATAACCATGAGGGCGAACCAGGTCGTAAGCGGATTAAGCATAACCCTCTTCGGGACGGGTATGGCAAGTTTTCTGGGACAACGTCTCGGTCCAGCAGAAAATAGTTTTTATCTCGTTGGTCTTACTTCTGTGCGATTTAACCGCATAGCTGTTCCGTTTCTGTCGGATATTCCAATCCTTGGAGCGCTGTTCAACCAGGATATCATGACCTACGGTATGTATATACTCATACCCCTTGCATGGTTTTATATGTTTAAGACCAAACACGGTCTCAACCTCCGCTCAGTCGGTGAAAGTCCTCATACTGCTGACGCCATGGGCATCAGCGTCACAAAAACTCGCTATCTTTTTACAATTGTCGGAGGAATGTTTGTATCTCTGGGAGGAGCTCACCTTTCTCTCTCATATACTCCTGGGTGGACAGAGAACATTACTGGGGGAAGGGGCTGGATCGTTATTGCACTGGTGATTTTTTCGATGTGGAATCCGGCCCGGGCAATTTACGGCGCTCTGTTGTTCGGAGGCATCAATGCAATACAGTTCCGGCTCCAGATAGCAGGGGCGGCAATTCCCGCACCGGTACTGAATATGTTTCCCTATCTTGCAACAATTGCTGTACTGGTGCTGGTAACTTGGCTTGAATCCAAGGGTAAAAAACGCCTGGGTGCACCTGCTGCTCTTGCGGTTTCCTATATGAGGGAAGACAAATAGCTCATTATGGTACTTTTAAGCTTATTTTTTTTACCTTTTCCAAGGATAGTACTCTTTTGTTATAACCACACCATCAACTATATCGGTGAAGCTGGAAAAAGCTTGATTGAGAGAGGCGGACATGCAGTAAAGTACTTCTTGAGGAGGTTCCTAAAGGGAAATAACCTCAAGCAGTACACATGAATGATCGGAGTCCGGTCGGTGTTCGAGGATTGTGGGTTCCAGAATCCACTGGAACGGCTCATCCTTGCCCTCGCAGTACATCGTGCCTTAGTACCATCAAGTAAGTATGGAATGGAGCAATGGGCAGTCCATCCTATGTACTGCTTTGCGGGCAATGCTGATGATCAGAATTGCCCCGCATGAAACTGGAAAGACCTGGTTCCAGATAAAAAACTTTTTTCACAAATTCAGCTTGGAAACTTACAATTACCCGACAGGATCGTACATCAGAGCACTTCTCTGACACCTCAAGTGAAGGTATTATTCAATACAATGAAAGTAGATAGTCTTCCGAGGTACTTCGAAATCCGATCCTGAAGATCGACAGATACAAAGAAAAACTCGTAGATACAACACAAATTCCAGTTGCATACCACTATTTTATTATATGGTATATATATACTGGTCGTTTAGTGTCTAGCAGCTGTTCAAGATTGTCATCTTTGGCACTTATTACAACAGCAGCAGCAATTCCTGTGGATGAACTGTAGGGGCTTGCTTTAACGACAATATGTCCAGGGTATTCATGCAGTAGTTTCTTTGTTAGGGCTATAGCAAAGAAGTTCGGGATCGACCAGGTGTATGATGAACTCCTAAAACAAAAGAGAAGCTCCTTCCTAAAATGCCCGGAAGCAGATAGGGCAGATATTTGACATTGGGAAGAATTATAGGATACCCTATTTGACGTTGATGAGCGCTTCCTGATAAGAAGTCCAAGGTCTTTGACAAGGACATACTACCCAAGGATTCTGGGAAGAGGGTGAACGACATCTGCAAGATGTTTGGTGTCAGTTGTCCGGAATTCATATCAAGAAAGGCTGCGACGAGTATGGTATTAGAAAAACTGACCGGAACCTATAGATAAAGTAGCACCCAGGCAATGTATGCTTGCAATATATACGGCAATGATCTGGCACCATTATTCTGGTTAATTGTAGTTGAAAATTACAATATGCTGCTGTTTTGTTGGAATAAATATCAGTAATCCGTGATAGTATGCATATTATCCTAAATGAACGGGGAAAGTATGGTCGAAACAATATTGCGCGTTCAGATAATTATTATCTGCTTGATCCTTCTGGCTGTGTCATATGGCGCTACTAGCTGGAAACCCCTGATCAGGATAACGGGAAAATCACACACCCTTCGCCTGTATCATCAGTTTATTGCGGTGACCATGGTGATGCTTGTTACTGATGTTCTCAGCTGGCTGCTGGACGGGAAAGAGGGTTTTGGTGTCCGCGTGTCTCTCATGGTTGTCCATACAGTGTACTATGTAGTACATACGCTGCCGTTGGTATTCTACATCCTCTATGCTGACGGACAGATCAACCGCAGTTATGATCGTAAAAAAAAACTAAAAAAGCCCCTTTATGCTTACTGGGCGGTCATTGCCGCAATGGCACTGGCCTCTCCTTTTACCGGATGGTTTTTCCGGATCGGACAGGATAATGTCTATACTCGGGGAGATCTGTTTATCATCTTTGCATTGACCCAGTTTGCCTTGGTTGGATATTCCTATGTTCCGGTGTTCCTGAGCAAGAAACGGATTTGTAATTCCAGGATCATGTGGACACTGAGTGTGTTTCCCCTGCTGGCTACCATTGGAGGTATCGTTCAGTTTATCTTTTATGGTGTAGTGTCGATCTGGCCTGTCACTACAATTTTTCTTGTAGCTGCTGCATTGAATATCCAACGGGCACAGATCGGGATTGATCCCCTGACTGGCCTCTCAAACCGAATGAGTTTTGAGGAAGCCCTGGAGAGACACACCCGGCCAGAGCTTACCCAGAAGACAGTCGGGTGCATTCTGCTGGATCTTGATGGTTTTAAGAAGATTAATGACACCCTTGGGCACGATATTGGAGACCGGGCCTTGGAGGATACTGCAGAGATACTGAAACAGGCAGAAGGACATGAAGTGCTTGCCGCACGGTATGGCGGGGATGAATTTGTGCTCCTGATGACACAAGCTGATGAGCATCAGCTCAATGCTGCAGCTGCTGCAGTTCAGGATGCTGTCGAAGCGTTCAATCGGAGATCGAGACGTCCCTATACCCTCTCTGTAAGCTGCGGGTACGCACTCTATAGACCAGAAATGCATGAAAAAAGCAGCGACTTCATGGCTGCTGTAGATGCCGCAATGTATGCCCATAAACGCAGCAAATATGGAAGGACCCTTGGTTGATTCGGCTGCTGAGTATACATCATATACTAGTTTGTACATATCGTGGAGCAGGAGGTGAATATGCATAAATGACCACTGCAGTATGCAAAAGCACGATTCTCTGAGTTGGTCCAAGAGTGCTTGGAGAGCGGCCCTCAGCTGGTTACCCGGTACGGTAAAGATGCGGTTATAATTGTTCCTGCTGATACCTACCGGCAGTTGACCGGCTATAGGGAGAGCTTATCAGAATTCTTCCTGACTGCTCCTCGGGTTCATCTGCAGGTGGATAGAGAATCCGACACCCGTCGAGAGGTGGAATTATGATTTTGCTGGATACCTGCGTTATATCGGAAATGCTTCGCCCTGAGCCTTCACCCAATGTCTCCGACTGGCTGGAGAGTCTGCCTGAAGAGCAAGTATATCTGCCGGCTCTAGTAATTGGTGAGCTGGAAAAGGGGGTGGAACTACAGCAGGATGGAGCAACACGATCAGCCCTCAGAATCTGGCTCGAACAGCTGAGGCACCGTTTCTCCGGGAGGATTGTGGATTTTGACGAACAGACTGCACTGCAATGGGGCGGCCTTACAGCACGCTGCCGGAAAACCGGTCGAAAGCTGCCGGTAATAGACAGTATCCTTGCTGCTGGAGCACTTCAACACGCAGCTGTCCTTGCTACCCGTAACGTACAAGACTTCGAGGGAACCGGTATAGAAATCCTGAACCCGTGGGACTACAGGTAGTCCGCAGCTCTCAATGCTGGTCCCGAGACCATTGACCTAGTTCCTGGAGATGAAGCTTTTCGAAGAGAGGATCATGGATGCTGATGATTCGATAATGGGGATCGTAGAATCGGCGGTAGCGTTCACTGTGGCTCATGACTGGAGAACCTGAACGGATTACTCTGTTGATAATCCTGACATCCCCTTCGGCATTTCTGATCACCGGAAGCAGGGGAGTGATTGCAGTTTGTATGCACTGCCATTGGTTCAGCCAGAGATCCCTTTCGGGGGATATCCCGGAATCTGCACTCGCTATGAATCCTTCAAAGAATTCATCCTCAGACACCTTGCCGTCGGCGATGAGATCCAGGCTTGCACGATAGAACTGAACTCCGAGACCGCAGGGTTCAATAGTTCGTCCCCTGGTCGTGACCCCTGCGAGTTCCTTCTTTAGATACGTGCGTGCCGATAGGTGATCAGGGATAAGATGTCCCGGTCCGTAGGCGTCCTGGAAAAAGCTCTTGTAGATATCTATGAGGGATGCTTCGGGATACTCAGCCAGCAGCTTCCTGACTGCTGCAGCAGCTTGTTCCGGGAAGGTGGGGTTGGTATTCATCTTGGGATCACCAGGGGTACTCCGTTGAATTCCTCCACGTCCATTTCAACTCCGTAAACCTCATGCATATGCTCCGGGGTGATAATACTTCGATCACCCGCAGCAAAGATGTTCCCTTCTTTGAGCAGGATGAACTTTGTGGAGTACCTGATTGACAGGTTGATGTCGTGGCCGGTCATGACAGCCGCCATGGGATGGGTCTGTATGATACCCTTGATCGTTGAGAGCACCCGGTGCTGGTTCCGGATGTCCAGGCTGTTGGTGGGCTCGTCCAGGATGATGATCCTGGGCTGCTGCACCAGGGCCCGGGCAATCTGGACCATCTGAAGTTCACCGCCGCTGAGCTCGTCGGCATAGCGAACTGCCAGGGCGGAGAGTTCCATGAGTTCAATGACCTGGGCGGTAAGCTCATGATCTTCCCTTCCGGCGGACCAGTCGAAGTGGGGCCTCCTGCCCAATAGGATGAGGTCATAGACAGTCATCCGCGTAACATCTCCCCGCTGGGACACGTACCCCATGTGCCGTGCAATATCCCGGCGGTTCATTGACCTGGCATTCCTGTCATCTATCATCACAGTTCCCCTCCGGGGGAGAAGCATTCTGTTGAGACACTTCAGGAGGGTTGTTTTTCCTACACCGTTAGGCCCGAGGATGGTGAGCACATCATGCTGGTCCACTGAGAAAGCTATATCCTCAATGACCGATTCACTCCGATATCCAAATTCTACCTGGTCAACTGAGAGCATCATCGTTTGGGTCTCCCGATCAGCAGATAGATAAACAGCGGACCACCGAGGAGGGATGTGAGGATGCCCACCGGAAGCACCATAGGTGAGAGCACCAGCCGTGCCGCAGTATCTGCGGTGAGAAGAATGACCGCACCCACCAGGGGGGATGCGATCAGCAGGAACCGGTGGTCTCCGCCGATAATCCGCCTGGTGATGTGGGGACCAAGGAGGCCGATAAATGCAATAATCCCGAAAAACGATACGATCACCGCAGAGATCAGGGAGGCCGCAACCATGCCCAGGATCCGCAGCCTTTCGGTGTGGATACCCAGTCCCTTTGCGGTCTCCTCACCGCTGTCCATGGCATTCAGGTCCCACCTGCGGAAAAAGCACAGCAGGAATACCGGCAGGAGTACGGCGAAGGTGATGAGGTTAATCCTCCAGCTTGCCCTGCCCAGGTCCCCGAAGGTCCAGGATACTATATGGGCCAGCTGCACGCTGTCTGCCAGGTATTGCATGAGCGTCAGTCCAGCAGAGCAGATAGCCCCGATGGCAATGCCCGCAAGAACCAGGGATTCTGCGGAGATGCGGGTCAGCCGGGTGATTACGAGTATGGCAAGAGTAGCCAGCATACTGAAGCCGAAGGAGGTGATGGTTACAACATGGGGACTGCTGATGATGATATTCGATGAGCT
>SKJE01000037.1 GCA_007116075.1 Spirochaetia bacterium | reverse complement strand
GATATCCCCCGATATCCCTGGTGTTGAAGCTCCCATCCAAGTCAATGAACCTGGATGCTGGATCGGTATATTCGGTGATCATCACATCCTGCCGGTAGTCATAGGGCTCAAGACCCGCCCCGCCGATAAACCGTACCGCTCCATGAATAGAAACAACTGCAACCAGGATTATTCCGATACTGTAGAGGACCCTCCGCACTGCCGACTCCTTTTTTCCTGTTTTGTCCCTACAGGTATACCCCGATACGGATGATAACACAACCCCTTTTTATACCCTACCCCCCTATAGTACTTGACAGGCGAACCCTCAGTGCGTATGGTATAGAGAGAAACACTTTTTTATACAGGAGGAACGATATGGGACTGTTTAGGAAAAGCAAACCCGCACCTGATATGGTACTGTCCATACCGCAGATGAGCTGCGGACACTGTGAACAGAGAATTTCCCATCTGCTGAAGCAGGTGGATGGAGTAAAGGATGTAACTGCGAATGCATCGTCCAAGGAGGCTCAGGTCTACGGCACCGCCTCCTTCGACCAGCTTGCCCAGGCACTGGAGGGAACCGGATACAACCCCTCCAGAAAGGATTAACGGTTATGGTGCAAGGAAAGGAAAAACAGCAGATCGCATCAAGGCTGAAGCGGATCGAAGGTCAAGTACGGGGAATCCTCCGGATGGTCGATGAAGACCGCTACTGTATGGATATCCTCGCACAGACCAGGTCGATAGCTTCGGCACTCCGATCTGTTGAAGATATCATCATGGAAAACCATCTCAATACCTGCGTCAAGCACGCCTTTGAGAGCAGCGATCCCCGGGAAAAGCAGGAAAAGATCGATGAGGTAATGACCCTCTTTTCCCAGTACCGTCGGGGTTTGTAGGACTCACTTGGATTCCCTGAGGTATGCGGGTTCTATATTGACCCGCTTGAGCCTCAGGGAATTATATACCACGTTCAGCGAACTGATACTCATGGCAGCCGCCCCGATCATGGGGTGCAGCAGTCCCATCATGGCAAAGGGTATGGCGATTCCGTTGTAGAGCCATGCCCAGAAGTAGTTCTCCTTTATTTTCCTGAATATCCCATGGGAGAGATTAATCGCAGTCACCAGGGAGGTTACATCCCCCCGGACCAGGGTCACGTCCGCAGCCTCGATCGCAATATCAGTACCGGTTCCGATAGCCACACCGACATTGGCCTGTTTCAAAGCCGGGGCGTCGTTGATCCCGTCTCCAACCATAGCTACCAGCACCCCTTCCGCCTGCAGGGTCCGCACAGCTTCAACCTTCTCATGGGGCAGCACATCCGAAATAACCCGACTCACCCCGGCCATACGCGCCACCGCTTCGGCGGTTCTCCTGTTGTCCCCGGTAATCATCACCGAAGTGATACCCATGCGCTTCAGCTCGGCGATAGCCTGGGCTGAGTCCGACTTGATGGGATCACTCACAGCAATGATACCCGCCAGCTTTTCACCGACAGCCACCAGGACTGCAGTCTTTGCCTCCTCCTCAAGTCCGGCCAGCTGCCGCTCCCCGTCGGTATCGACGGTAATGCCGTGGTCCTTCATGTGATGACGACTGCCCACCAGCACCCTTCTGCCGGCTATTCTGGCGCGAATACCCCGGCCGGTGAATGCCTCAAACTCCTCCGGTTCATGGAGATCCAGCTTCCGCTGTGCCGCTGCATCTGTTACCGCCCTGGCCAGGGGATGCTCACTGCCGTATTCAGCTGACGCGGCTGCACTGAGCAGGCTCTCCTCTGTGAATTGACTGGAGAGTACCCGGATATCGCTGACCTCAGGCCGTCCCATCGTGATGGTGCCGGTCTTGTCAAAGGCGACAATCTTCACATCCTTGAGTGTCTGAACCGCCTCCCCGTTCCTGATAAGAATTCCCTTTTCGGCACCGACCCCGCTGCCCACCATCAGGGCAGTGGGGGTGCCGAGACCGAGGGCGCAGGGACAGGCGATGACCAGGACCGCCGTGGCAGTAATGAACGAAAGAGTCAGGGGAGTGAGATCAGGATTCACCCAGGGAAAATACTGGGATCCCCAGAGGATGATACTGTGGTGAAAGTCCGGGAATATATTGAATGAAAGAAAGACCAGTGCCGTTATGCCCATGATTACCGGCACAAAATACCCGGTAACCCGATCTGCAAATTCCTGGATAGGAACCTTGGTTCCCTGGCACTCCTCCACGAGTTTGATCACCTGAGAGAGAAAGGTATCCTCGCCAATCCTGGAGACCCGGACCTGGAGCAGTCCGTTGCCGTTGACCGTAGCGCCGATCACTTCATCCCCTGGATGTTTCTCAACAGGCACCGGTTCTCCCGTCGCCATGCTCTCGTCGATATAGCTGTTTCCGGTATTCACCACACCGTCGGTGGGAATTTTTTCCCCCGGCCGCACAACCATGACATCCCCGATAGAGAGGCCCTTTACGTCGATGTCCATCTCCTCTCCATCGACCAGTACCCGGGCGGTCTTAGCCCCCAGCTGTACCAGTTTCCGTATTGCCTGGGAGGCCTTGCCCTTTGCCCGGGCTTCAAGGTATTTGCCTATCAGATGAAAGGTCATGATGGTTGAGGCCATCTCGATAAACGTCTGGACCGGCAGGAAAAATCCCGATAGTCCGATGATGTAGGGCGGCAGGGATCCCAGCGACACCAGTACGTCCATGTTCGGTCTGCGTGAACGCAGGGACCTGAAGGCCGCCAGGTGAACGTGCCTGCCCAGGAAAAATACCACCGGAGCGGCCAGGGCTGCTGTGATGGCCAGGTAACCGGGAACCGGAAGGATGAACATGTGGATGATCATCAGGGTCATGATGGTTCCTGTAATCAGGGATGCAGCAATCAATCGCCTCCGGCTCTTCTCGGCTGTTGCAGCATGCTCGTCTGAATCCTCACCATCACGGTCCTGCTCAACAAGTTCATATCCCGCATCACGGACAGCCTTCCGGACCGTTGCAAGATG
>SKJE01000185.1 GCA_007116075.1 Spirochaetia bacterium | reverse complement strand
CCATCGGTGTGCTGCTGGTGAACCTGCGCCATCTTCTCTACAGCGCCTCCCTCTACCAGAAACTCACCCCGTCATCACCCCTGCAGAAAGCCCTGGTCGCCTTCGGGAATACCGATGAGGTTTTCTCCGTGGCCTCAACCAGGACCGGCAGGGTCGCCCCCCGGTTTCTGGCAGGCCTGGAGATCACATCCTGGTCCGGATGGGTCAGCGGAAGTGCGGTAGGATTTATCCTTGGTTCCTTCCTTCCGGTGACACTTCAGGTAAGCGTAGGCATAACCCTCTATGCCATGTTCACCTCCTTGCTGATCAGCGAGGTGAAGCGGGAGCTGAAGTATGCCGGTGTTGCAGCGCTCTCGGGACTTATTAATACCGTTACGGTGCTGGGCCTCGGGATCCCGACCGGGTGGGCGTTCATCCTCTCCATAACCCTGGCGGGTATCGCAGGGACCATGATCATAGGAGACAAGCGATTATGATAACCCCTGAACTCATAGGCTTTCTTGTCCTCTGTGCGCTGGTCACCTACATCCCCCGGGCACTGCCCTTCTTCCTCACCTGGATGAAGCGCCTCCCTCCGAGGGTAGGCACATTTCTTTCCATGATCCCCATAGCTGCCCTGGGAGCCCTGCTCTTTCCGGGAGTACTGCTGGAATTCTCCTTCTCCCCGCTCCTCGGCCTGGCAGGCATCGCCGTCACCGCCGGGGTCACCTGGTTCAGGGGCGGCTTTGTCATCCCCATCCTGTCAGCAGTGGCCGTGGTGTATGCATCACTGCTGCTGTTCTACTGAAGCGTCGTTCCAGCTAATCGTTCTCAAGACGCCGCTCAAATACCACATCCCTAAGATAATCAAGCATCATCTGGTAGTAATCCTCTGAAACATCCAGTTCCTTCTCACCGATATCTGCAACATACCCGATAGGAACTATGCCATCGGGAGCGATCCCCAACAGCTGGCCCTGTTCGATAACTTGAGGCAGTTCTTTGAGAAAGAACACCGGAGATTCAATTGGACTGAGGAGGGAATAACCGAGAAATTCCTCCGGTTTTTCAATTTCACCCAGCAAGTCCAGGATGGTCGGGCCGATATCAACAGGGGACCCTTCCTTATGGGAAATCCCGGGCTCTATATCGGGATGTATCAGAAGCAGCGGGATATGCTCGGGTATTTTCACTTGCCTATCCAGCACGAATTCCCGCTTAGAGGTATAGAGCGGTCGATCAATTGCTGCATCATGGTCGGAATAGATAATAATTAACGAGTCCTCCAGCAGTCCCGCATCAGCAAGACGGCTGAAAAACATTTCAAGAGACCGATCCACAAATGTCATGGAATTGAAGTATCCCCTTACCAGGGGATTCTGGATATCATCGAACGCCTCTACAGACAACTTTTCAGGGTAAAAACTGTAGGGGGTATGGCTGGTAACGGTGATGAGAAGTGCAAAAAAGGGCTGTTCTATTGTTTTCAGGTTTTCCACCGACTGCTTAAAAAAGTCATAATCATTGATACCGAATGTAGATCCTTCATTTGAGAACATCATTGCGGATTCATCATAGTCTTCCCTGCTGTAGAATCGGTTAAACCCAAGTTCCTCGTAAGCCTTGTCCCGGAAGAAAAACTCCTTGTCATTCCCATGAAATGCTACTGTCTCATATCCCGCATCTCTCAAGACCCGGGGCAGGGAATCGAAAGAGGCGAGGTCATTCACCTTGAATCCGTAGTTCTTGTTGATTGGATAGACTGAAGTAAGCAGTGACAACTCAGCATCAAAGCTGCCGTTGGTATGCTGGGCATAAAAATTATCAAAATAGAGCGACTGATCCTTCAGGCTTTTCAGGAAAGGCATTATGTCCCTTCCCCCATAGGTGTGACCAATTATGCTGCTGTCCAAGGATTCAACCTGGATGCATATGATATTCTGACCCTGCTCAACAACCTCTACCCCGGCAAGATCGTTTTCCATGGGGGGGACCGTATCATTCTGGGGCAGCGGAGACGGAAAGGCTTGTGGATGGAACAGCAAGGCATACTCCATAGCATAGAGAGGAATTATCCCGTAGGCGGAAACGAACGCAGGAGTACTCCTGCGATAGAGCATGGCAGGCGACATGTGTCCGAATCGCTCATGAGCCCCGGATATCTGGAGAGCAAGTAATGCCAGGATAATCAACCCCCAGGTCTTGCGATACTGGCCGAGCACCAGCGGCCGGACATGTAGATCTATAGTACGCCGAGAAAACATATATACGATACACAGCAGGACCGCATTTAGGACAAACAGGGCATCTATCGGCCGAAGGAGTTGAAGTGCTATAACCCGGACCGGCCTCATCCCCCTTCCCATAAGGATATCGCTGATACTCAGGTAATTTCCAAAATAGCGATTATACCAGATATTCATGAAGAAAAATGCGGTAAAAACAAGATACCATACAAGCAGTATCTTCCTACCCCGCCGGTGGTACATCAGGGGAAGCAGGAACACTAGGATTACCAGCAGAAACAGCAGGTTCCTGGCCAGCAGCAGCATCACTGATGGTGCATGATATACCCGGATCTGGAGCATATTATATTTGAGCAGAAACCCGCCAATAAAGGCTAGATTAAAAATCAGTAATTCCCTTGACTTTCCAGAACAGTTATTCACCATGATTACACCGAGAGTACAAAAATTTCAGAAAGCTTATCACATTTCCGTGAATAGCTCAAATGTTTGATTCGGGGTTGACCACGTTGACAAAACACCCCGGTCACACATACTCTACTACTATGAACCTACCAAAGCACCCATTCAGCAGGGATGTCCAGGATCTTTTGGATACCCTGGATGCCCGCATTGAAGGACTTACTAAACAGGAAGCCGAAGCACGGCTGGAGCAGTGGGGACCAAATACCCTCCCTAAACAAAAACAGCAGCACCCGGTGATGCGCTTTCTCAGCCACTTCCATAATGTACTTATCTATGTGCTGATTGCCGCAGGGGT
>SKJE01000120.1 GCA_007116075.1 Spirochaetia bacterium | reverse complement strand
CCCAGGTTTGAGAGAGTCCCTGAATAGTGATTCTCACCATAGTGGTTGAACATGAAGCTGATCATCCGGTTCTTCACCGCCACCGGCATAATCCTCATCAGCATATGCCGCTCCATGTGGACATTGGTGGAGAACTCCTCCCGCAGGTATTTGTCATTGATCTCATAGCGCATATAGTGGTGCACCTGATGAAGCACCTCTTCAAAAGTGTATTCTCCAAGATAGGGGTCTATCCCCGGTTTTATGAAGCGGGTAAAATTCCTCAAGGTCCGGGAAGCATAGAGCCTGCGAAGGTTCACCGGTACAGAAATTCGTACCGATCGCTGCCGTCCCCCCTTCTTAAATTGTACCCAATACAGGGCATAGAGATATACAGCACTCAGGTATTCAGTCACCGTCACTCCCCGACGTTTACACTCACCCATAATACTGTTCAAGGGTATCCTGCCGATAGTAAGTTTCAATTGTCCATATTCCAGATTACCACCCTTCATATGGAACACCCTCGGTTCTGTCTTCGGTCTGCGGGGATGGGAGTCATAATAGCGGGAATAGGAGTCTTCAAGTTCCTCCGGCTGGGGTTCTTCATTCAAATCAAGTACACCCTGTTCAGGAGGAATGTCCAGATCTGGGTGGACAAGACTGAGATAGTGTGCAGCAAGAGTTTTCAGAAACACAAGTGCTCCGGCCCCGTCGGTTACCGCATGAAACACCTCAAGGGCGATATCTTCACGGGAATAGCGGATTCGGAACATGTATTTGCTGGGATCCCTATGGAGAATTCTTCTGCAATAGGGAGGACCGTCCGGCTCTATCTGCAGATCCCGGGTATTACGTTCAAAATAGTACCAGAACACTCCGGTGACCAGACGGACCTGGAAGCCCGGAAACCGCGTGAGCACCCTCCGGGCAGCCTGTTCCAGCAGCACCGGGTCCACCGGCTCATTGAGTTTCACGGATACCCGGAACACACTGGGCCGGTTGCGGTCCTCTATTGCGGGGTACAGTTTTGCAGCGTTATCGAGGCTGAACCATTCTTGGGGAACATCCATGGAACAACTGTACCAGAAGGAAGCGTTTTAATATATATACACCTACTGCGGGTCGTATCGTTTTATCTCCTGGTTTTTCCTGATCACCTCCCGGCCCTGCCGGATCGAGGTATACGATCCCATAGCCAGAGCCTGGATAAGCATGTTCCCGAGGGCTGTCGCCTCAACAGGACCGGCATATACCGGGATGCCTACCTCATCGGCGGTCCACTGGTTCAGGATGAAGTTCTTACTTCCTCCCCCAATGATATAGAGGGTGTCATATTTCTTACCTGTGGTCTTCTCCATCTGCTTGATATACCGGGCATAGGCCTTGGCCAGACCCCGGTAGATGGCAACCATAATCTCACCCTTCGTCTCAGGAACCACCCCGCAGTGCTCCCGGCAGTAATCCTGCACCCGTTCATGCATCGGCTTTGACGCACTGTTCGGCTTGAGGAACCGATCATCATTAGGATCAATGTACCCGGTGAAGCGCATCTCCTCCAGAGTTTCCTGATCCAGTTCCTTGAGGGATATCTTCTCCCCCTGGCTCTCCCAGAACCGTACCGATTCCTGCTGGATCCACATGCCCATGATGTTCTTTAGAAACCGGATCGCCCCGCTGGCGGCTCCCTCGTTGGTGAAGTTGTACCGGATTGACTGCTCTGTAATAATAGGCTGATCAACCTCAACCCCGAGCAGGGACCAGGTGCCGCTGGAGAGATACATATACTGTTCTCCCTCCCGGGCGGGTACGGCTGCTACAGCAGCAGCGGTATCGTGACACGCTGAGGCAATCACCGACACATGCTCTTTAGCACCCACTTCCTTTCTCACCTGATCGCAGAGGGGTCCAACCACCGTTCCCGAAGGAACCACAGGACCGAACCAGTTTCGGTTAAATCCCAGGGCGTCTATGACGTCCCAAGCCCAGTCCCTGGTTGTGGGGTTATACAGCTGGGTAGTGGTGGCATGGGAATACTCATTCACCTTCTTTCCCGTAAGCATATAGTTTATCAAATCAGGGATCGAAAGGTAGGTTTCAGCCGCCTCGACCAGTTTGGGATGCTTCTTCTTGAACGCATAGAGCTGGTAAAGCGTATTGAGCTGCATGAATTGATTTCCCGTCGAACGGTACAGCTGTTCCCGATCTATGATGGATAAAACCTCCTCCATCATCCCGTCGGTACGGGAGTCACGGTAGTGATAGGGCATGCTGACTAACTCATCGGACTGATCCAGCAGAACAAAGTCAACACCCCAGGTATCTACGCCAATAGAAACAATCTCGTCACCAAACCGGTTAAAGGCCTCCTTGATCCCCTCCTTTATCTCAGAAAAGATGTAGAGGATATCCCAGTAGACCCTGTTCTGCAGACACTCATTTCTCGTAATAAATCTTCGGGTCACCTCGAACCCTTCCAGATTCCCCACAATCACCCGTCCGCTGGATGCTCCTAAATCGATGGCGATATACTTCTTCGACATATACGTCCTCCCGTCCCTTATTTTTCTGTATGTTTCAGATGCTTTTTGCCCGTTCAAGAAGAAACTTCTCAGCCTCTTCGCACCACAGACCGTTATGCCGCTGCACAATCTCATGGAGATCAGCAAAGAGGGGATTTTTCTTTCCCGCTTCGGCAAAATCTTCAATCGCAGTCAGGGGCATATCAATATGGTTGTAGATCAGCTTCTTGCCTCCGGGAATAGAGGGCAGGTTGATCACCGTCTCAGGAACTGCATTCATTCCGCCGATATGGGTAATCATGCCTGAAGGGTTGATCAGTCCCTGTTCCATCAGTTCCAGGGATTCCCGAAGGTCATCGGTATTTCCACCGCTGGTTCCCACCAGGTGATGCCCCAGATAATGGACGTTATAGAAGTTCAGCGCTGCAGAAAAGTCAGGGGAGTTGGGTCCGGCAAAGAAGTTAAGACATCCATCCTTTGCAAGCAGAGCATCTCCCTGCTCCACCAAAGGCCGCACCGGAGCCATAACCAGGACATCATGAAAACCAACTCCATCAGTCAGGCGTATGAGATCTTCCACTGGATTGTCGAGGGTTGATGTATTGATATACATCAATCTCACTCCCTGTTCTGCCGCATGTTCGGGAGTAAAGAGTTCAGCGGCACGGTCAAGTCGGCTCTGGTCGATATCAGTAATTACCAGAAGCTTCGGCCGCCGGTCGCTGTGGAGTGCATAATCGATAGAACCGAGACCCATAGGACCCGCCCCGGCGAGAATTGCCATATTGCTGTTCTCTGCGATACCCATCTTATGATCATAGGTTCCCTGCTTCACGTGGTACATCGCATGATAAGTTCCCACAATGCAGGACATAGGCTCTGCTAAAGATCCCATGAAGAATGAGCTCCCGTTATAGGGCAGCAGGCAGTCCATCTCCATTACCTCATTGGGTATAATGATCTTCGTGGCGTTGCCTCCGATATACTGGTAGGAGTATCCGGGGGCATCCTGGGAACCCTTATAGTTCAAGGCTGGCTGAATGGTAAACCGCTGGCCGGGGGAGAACGTGTCAGCCCACTTGGATCCCACCTCTAAAATCTCACCGCAGAATTCATGACCGATAATGACCGGATTTTCGGCGACATCATCGGGTACTCGTTTATGATCTGCTCCCTGAGCTGCAGCCTTGTGGCTGGACATGCACACACTGTCAGTAATAAGGGTCGCCAGTATTTCATCATGCCTGATGGCAGGAAGCTCAAATTCCTCGATCCGAAGATCATTTTTCCCATACATCCGTACAGCTTTTGTTATCATAGTCTATTCCTCTCTTACCTTGTTAATTCATCATTACCTGGCCGCCGGTGATAGGCACCGCCTGGCCAGTTTCATATTCCTGCTCCACAATGTAGAACACCGCTTTCAACACATCCTCTGTCCTGCAGCCCCGCTTCATGGGAACACGGCTCTCATAGTACCGGCGCACATCCTCAACGGACTTCGCCCCGGGCACCTTGCCGTTCTGGAAGTACTGAATAAAGAGTCCCCGCTTGGGATCAGACCAGAGCGGTCCATCCAGGAAGTTTCCGGGACACAGGGCATTAACCTTGATGTTGTCCGTCACCAGTTCCAGGGCAAAGCTCTGGGTCAGTCCGATGGTACCGAACTTTGCTCCTGCATAGGCTCCGTTCTTGTTCGATCCCTCAAGGCCCGACTTGGAGCTGACCGCGATAATGTCGGTAAAGTAGGCTCCTGTCGGCCGGTTCTGGAGAGCAAGCATCCGGGAGGCATATTTTGCACAGAGAAAATACCCGGTGTAGTCCACCTGGGTGACAAAGTCAAAGTCCTTCAGACTCATCTCCTTCACACTGCCCGCCTTGAGAACCCCTGCATTGCTGATGAACAAATCAAGCCCCCCGGTATGGCGGGCTACCACTTCCATCATCGCATCCACTGAGTCCTCATCGGTGACATTCACCTCCACCGGCAGTGCAACAGTCTCCCCTGCAGCTCGGTTCAGCTCAAGGCAAAGCGCTTCGGCCTTTTCGGTCTGAAGATCCGCTATATAGACAAAGGCGCCTGCATCGGTCAGGCCCCGTACCATTCCTTCACCAAATCCCTGGGCACCACCAGTGACCAGGGCTATTTTTCCCCGGACGACGTCATTACGGCTTCGTGATGCTTCTACTGCATCCAGGGCATGCACTTCCAGCCGGTCCGCCCGGTCATAGGAGGTGCCAAAGCCGTACCAGCCTCCTTGGAGCTGCACCGCAGCAGGAAAGCACTGATGCAGATCAACGTACTCTTTTACCTTGCCAATAAGCTCTTCAGCCTCATCGGGACAGGTGAGCACCTGGTCTGCTGTCCCCGGACAGATTCCTTCGGTATACCGAAGGATCAGTCCATGGGACCCTTGATAGGTAAGCCCCCTCAGCAGGGGGCCTGCTTCCCGTATGGTCATATTACTCATGATATATCTCCTCAATACAATCCATCACCCGGTCCGGATGATGATGGTCCATGGCTCTGCCGACCCTGCTGTATCCTTTGAGCCGCTTCTCAAGAGGTACGTCTGCCAGGGGATTGTCCGGAGCAAAGAATCCCCATGTCCGGTCCTGGGCCAGCAGCTTCTCATGGGCTACCAGTGCCCAGGCAGAATCAACCAGATGCATACAGGCGCTTTCGAGCAGCTCCGGGCAGCGGAAGGTCTGCCGGGAAGAGTTGATATCAACCCCGCTGATCTCCATCATCGAATAGCGTTGACAGAACTGCTGGATCCGCTGTATCTGCTCCAGGGTATTCCGGGGAGGCATATAGGTAACCGCCGGAAACCCGATATCCTGGAGAACCTCGAAGAGTTCATCCAGGTAGGAGTCTTCAAACTCCTCGGCCTTCTTGTCCCCGGTGGGACTTTCGGTAACATCACCCAGGTACGGATATGCTGGAATCGCCCCGATTTCACGGGCAAAACCCACTACATCCCGGACCGGCAGTATTTCATCCTGTTCCGGTTGAATATAGAACCGGGGCAGGAGGTTCGCCTTGAGCACCCCCAGCAGGTCATAGAGATAATGGCTGTTCCCCGGATCTCCGATATAACTCAGAGACATGCCCTTAAGGGTAATACCGAAGGAGTTCTCCAGCTTCTGCAGTACCGCCCTGCCCCTGCCGAAGCGGCTCATGATACGCCTGGAGAGGGCAGCAAGGATATGCCGTTCAGTGATGCTGCCCCCTTCAATGCTGTGGGAGATCGCCTTAACATCCCGCTCAAATGAGAGCTGACCGATACCAGTTCCCTTTAACAGGCTGTTCAGGGATGCCACCTGCCGCCGGTTCCGTGTATTCCGTGCACGCTGAACCGGTTCCAGCATCTTCTTCACCTCACCGATCCTGTCGGCGGGCACTCCGTGAACCACCACATAGCCAATCCCCTTTGCATCGGGACTGTTGATCTTCCGGTCCGCCAGGGGGGTATCATGGAAACTGGTACGAAGCTCATACCCGATGGTACTGGCGATACCGATGCTCGCGGCACTGCGGCACATCTCCTCTCCGCCGGAGATACTGTCATGGTCTACGCACCCGACTATCTGGAGTCCCGCCTGCCATGCCTTGTAGGCGGCCATAGCAGGCTCATAGGGACTGAAGGAGTAGGTTGTGTGCACATGGTTGTTCACCTCTGAAGTCTCCTCCCGGGTGATCTTTCCATCCCCGATCAGTTTCCCCAAAGCCGCTGCGGCCTGCATCCTCACATCCCGGTGAGGATGCTGAAGTGCATCAATCACATCCTGGTATACACTTTTTCCGTTGGCCATAGGTTAAACTCCAATCTTATTTCTTCTTATGCTCTCTCCGCTTGTCTGGTTTGACCCAGCCTTGTGTCCATCAAGAGGAAGAATCTGCTCATGCACCGCATCGATTATCCAGCTTCCATTGGGAAAGAAGAGATCCTCCATCTCAGCCGGGGGGGTAATCCAGTTACGGGATCCCACTACCACCGGAGGAGCATCCAGGTAGTCAAAGGCGTATCGGCCCAGGTTGGAAGCCACCGTGTGGAGGTAGGAGCCCCGTTCACTCGCATCGGATGCGAGCACCACCCGTCCGGTCTTTTTCACCGATTCTACGAGGGGTTCATAGTTCAGGGGATTGATGAACCGCAGGTCTATGACCTCCGCGTCCAGCCCGTAGGCCTCCTTGAGCTGCGCTGCTGCCGCCATTCCTTCATAGAGGGTCGCACCCAATGTAATAATGGTCAAGTCGGTGCCGCTCTTCCGTACCGCAGGCATACCCTCCGGGATGGTGTAAAAACCCTCGGGCACTCCGCCGGTCTCAAATTCCTCACCGATACCGTAGAGTTTCTGGCTCTCGAAGTACACCACCGGGTCGGTTCCCTGAAGGGCACTGTTGAGCATGCCCTTGGCATCGTAGGGAGTTGCAGGGAACATCACCTTCAGTCCGGGAATATGGCCGACTAAAGCGCTCCAGTCCTGGGAATGCTGGGCACCATACTTGCTACCCACTGATACCCGCAGGATCAGGGGCATCTTCAGGACACCTGCACTCATGGACTGCCACTTGGGCATCTGGTTAAATACCTCGTCCCCTGCCCGTCCGAGGAAGTCGCAGTACATCAGCTCCACCACAGCCCGGCCTCCGCACATGGCGTAGCCTACCCCGCTTCCTACAATTGAAGCTTCGGAAATAGGAGAGTTGAACAGCCGATGGTAGGGAAGCGCCTCCGTGAGTCCGCGGTAGCAGCCGAAAGCTCCTCCCCAGTCCCGGTTCTCCTCTCCGTAGGCGACCAGGGTAGGATCAGTATAGAACCCATCAAGCATCGCCTCAAAGATACCGTCCCGGAAGGTATACAGCCGGGTTGCTGATATCGGCTTGCCGGATTCGTCGAAGGCATAGCGCTTCTTTTTCTGCAGCTGCTGCACCCGGGAATTCTCCTCCTTCGGGATAAGCACCTCAGGCTCACCTTCGTCCAGGGCACGTACCTGCTGGTTTGAGAACATCACAGACTCAATGAATGCACTGCCCACATGGGGTGAGAGATTATCATCGGTTGCAAGTTCCAGGGTACGGAAGATTTTCTTCTTCACGTCCTCACCCATTGCTGCAAGGTCGTCCTCACTGGCAAGGTTCTGCTCCACAAGATAAGCGGAGAAGGCGGCCAGGCTGTCCTGGTCCTTGAAAAGATCCATCTCCTCCTTGGTCCGGTAGGATGATGCATCCGAGGGGGAGTGACCTGAGAGCCGGTAGGTAATGGTGTCAAGCATAACCGGTCCATTACCCTCTCTAAGGATCTTTTTCTTCCTGGCAACGGCGTCTGCAACGGCAAAGGGGTTGAAGCCGTCCACCCGTTCTGCATGCAAACCGTCGGGATTCACTCCGTATCCTACCCGGGCCGGGGTCTTGTATCCCATGGTCTCACCAAGAGTCTGTCCACCCATGCCGTAGAAGTTATTGAATACATTGAGCATATAGGGTGGTGCTCCTGCCATATCGCCCCAGAGGGTATGGTACTGGTCCATAGCGGCTAGCATGAGTCCCTCCCAGACGGGTCCGCAGGCCACGGCCGCATCACCAATATTGGATATTACGATACCGGGTTTCCGGTTGATCTTCTTATAAAGCGCTGCTCCGACACCAATATCACCGCTTCCGCCGACAATGGCGTTATTGGGCATACTGCCGAAGGGTGCAAAGAAGGTATGCATGGATCCCCCGAGACCAGAGTTGAATCCAGTCTCCCGCGCAAAAATCTCCGCCAGAGCTCCGTAGAGGACAAAGTTCTCCGCTACATCCCGGGTATCCTTGCCGGGGAAGTGCTTCTCCACCAGGGCAGCTACTTTTCCGCCCATAAATCCCTCGAGGATTGTCTGAAGCTGGGATTCTTCCAGTTTCATGATCGCCGAAAAGGACTTCGCCAGGATCTCTCCGTGGCTCCGGTGGGATCCGAAAATAAAGTCTTCTGGATCAAGATTAATGCACTGCCCCACCGCTGCGGACTCCTGTCCGATGGAAAGGTGGGCCGGCCCTTTATGGTTGTAGTGCAGGCCGTTATAGGCACCCTCTTTCTTGATAACGTCCAGCATGGTCTCAAATTCCCGGATCAGGAGCATGTCCCTGTACATTCTCAGGATGCGGTCTGCTCCGTATGTCTTAAGCTCTTTCTTGGGATCCCCCAGATAATGGTTCAGGGGAATTGAGTTGAGCTTCAGGGTATCCTTTTTCCTGATATCCTTAGGATTAACGGTAATTGTTTTAGGCATAGTATTCTTATCTCCTTACGATAACGCCCAGAGGGCATCCTTAATAATTTCACTGACACTTGGATGGGGAAAGATAATCTCCTTGATCTCCCGGACACGCAGTTCCGACTCCATGAGTGCGGCCGCGCCATAGATCATCTCGCTGGCTGTACCACCGACCAGGTGCACTCCCAGCAGCACTTCGGTGTCCCCATCGACAACCACCTTGCACATTCCTCCGGCTTTCTTGCCGTGCTCGGCAAGAAAACGTCCATTTGACCGCATCTGCACGGATGCGCTTTTCACATGATGTCCCTGTTCCCGGGCTTCCTCTTCGGTAAGCCCGCAGCCGGCCGCTTCAGGAAGGCTGTAGACCGCCCAGGGAATTGCATGGTAGCGCATGATGCTCTTCTTTCCCAGAATCGCATCCACTGCAACCTCTCCCATCCGGGAGGCTGAGTGAGCCAGCAGGGAGGTTCCGGTCACATCGCCCACTGCGTAGACATTGGGAAGGTTTGTCTGCATCCGCTCATTCGTGGTAATCCCAGCTCTGCTGATATCAAGGCCGAGGGCTTCCAGTCCTTTGGTATTGGGGGTTCTCCCCACACTTACCAGGACCACATCTGCTTCCAGGGAAGCCTCCTTTCCCTTGGCATCGGTGAACTTCACCGTGTTTCCGGCAACCTCACCTACCCTGCAGCCGAGATGGAACTTCACCTGCTTGAACTCTCTTCTCATGAGCTTGGCGCACTCCCGGTCCATCATGGGAAGCACCTCGTCAAGCATCTCTACCACGTGCACTTCGCTGCCGATCTGGGAGTAGAGGGAAGCGAACTCCATGCCGATCACCCCGCCGCCGATAATCACCAGTCGCTTGGGTATCTCCTCCAGGGAGAGGATCTCCCGGTTGGTCATTACGTACTCGCCATCCAGGCCGGGGATAGGCGGCCGTGCGGCTGATGAACCCGTTGCAATGATCAGGTGATCGCAGCTGTGGCGTTGCCCGTCGACCTCTACAGTAGAACGGTCGATGCACGCTGCTTCACCAAAGATGACCTCTACATTGCTCTTGTTCATCAGGTAGGCAATCCCCTTCCTGAGGGTCTCAACGACTTCCCGTTTCCAGGCCATGGCCTCCTCAAGGGCAAACCGGGCATCACCGACATGCACACCAAACTGTGCACTGTGCAGCGCATGGGTATAGAGCTTTGCTGCATGAAGCAGGGACTTGGTGGGAATACAACCCCAGTTGTTGCACACCCCGCCCAGATGCTCCTTCTCAATCAAGAGCACCTTCAGTCCTGCATCTCCTGCCCGCTCGGCAGCAATATAGCCGCCGGGGCCGCTGCCGATAATAATTACATCATAGTGTGCCATATTGCCCTCCTATCGAGCTGCGGTCAGGTCGATGGACTCGATCGCCTTCACCAGGGCCTGCAGGAATCGTGCAGCGGGCGCGCCGTCCACCGCCTGATGGTCAAAGGTGAGGGAGAAACTGATCCTCGGCTGGAGCACCAAAGCACCATCCTGTTCGACAGCCTGCCGGGTGATTGTATTCACTCCGAGGATTGCAACCTCCGGGGCATTGAGCACCGGTGTAAAGTGCTCGATGCCCAAGGCTCCCAGATTGGTAACGGTAAAAGTTCCCCCCTGGAAGAATTCCGGCTTCGCCTTCCCATCTATACAGGCCCCGGTGAGACGCTTTGCCTCCCCGGAGAGACTGCCCAGGGAACGTAGGTCCGCATACTGCAGCACCGGCACCATAAGGCCCTTCGGGGTATCTACGGCGATCCCGATATGGGAGTGCTCGAACTCATGGATCTGTTCACCAAGAAAATGAGCGTTCATAAAGGGATAGAGCTTCAGGGTCCGGGAGACCGCAAAGAGGATCATATCGTTGATGGTCACTCCATTCATACCAAGTGTTTCATCACTCTGTTTGCAGCGCTTCCTGAATGCCAGCAGCGTCGACGCATCCGCCGAAGCAGTCATGGAGAGCTGGCAGGTTTTCTGAATGGACTGATACATTCTCTCCGCAGTGATCTTCCTGACGCCCTTTACAGCTTTACGCTCATAGGAGCCGGGAAATGAAGTGTCCTGTGCTGTTACTACAGACTCAAGATCCTGCCGGTCCAGATCTGCAGAGCGGATCCTTCCTCCGATACCTGTACCCTCACCGGGAACCGGTATTGATTCCCTCCGGGCCCGATCTGCCGCAGCCGGCGTCATCGTACCCCGCGCATCAGCTGCAGTGATCACATCCCGCTCAATCACCCGTCCACCGGGGCCTGTGCCTGACAGGCCGGAAATATCAAGCTGATTGTTCTCGGCAGCCTTTCTGGCCCGGGGGGAAGAACCGGTGTGACCCGGGGATGCTGTCTTCGTCTCAGGCTCCGCTTTCT
>SKJE01000014.1 GCA_007116075.1 Spirochaetia bacterium | reverse complement strand
GCACCTTGTCGGGGAGCACTACCGCAGGATATTCCCGCTTATGAAGCTGCGCTATCTCTTTGCCGATGCCCGGAACTTTCGTCTCTATGATTTCCATGCCCACACAGGGGTAAATCAGGCAGTCTTTGCCTACACCAACAGATTGGGATCAAGCCGTGCCCTGGTGCTGTATAATAATGCTTATGAACAGACTTCAGGGTGGTTCAGTATGTCTGCCCCGTACCTGGAGCGCCTGGATGATGAGACCCGCCATACAAGCGAGTCCCTCTGCAGTGCCCTTGATTTGACAGCAAAGGCTGGATATTACGTGACATTCCATAACCCGATAGACAGCCTCACGTATATCAGGAGCTCCATGGAGATCTGCTCCAAGGGGATGTATGCCCATCTCACGGGATATGAGACCCAGGTTTTCCTGAATTTCCAGGAAGTCTTTGATGAATTCGGGCTCTACCATGAAATGGCTTCACTCCTCCAGGGAAAGGGTTCTCCCAACTTTACCCATGAGCTTGCTCTGCTCAGGCTCAGACCGCTGCACGACTGGATTCTCCCCTTTATCGAGGAGGACCAGCTGATCCTGATGGTCAAACTGATATCCGGAGACAATTCATGTCTGGACATGGTGAAACAGCGGTGGCTGGCTCTCTACCGGGGGCTGCTGCAGGTATGGAATACAACATTCCATGCATCAGGCTCGTCACTGCCCGACCAGGTTCCCCAATCAGCCCTGCGGGCGCTGCTGGAATACCTGGACACGACAGCACGGGTATTTTCCGATATTCCGAAATCGGGAAATCCCCCTTCCCAGCTTCAGCGATTTCTTGCTGATTCCCAGCGGGTCATGCCGGAGTTTCCGGTTGTGCTGCTGGCCTCGGTACTGGTTGTCCCGCTGGCTGAAACAGTACCCGGTCACCGCTGGAGCGCCCCGCTTATGCTGGAAACTCTCTTTGACCAGCACCTTGAAGCAGCCGGGGTCTCCCATGCGGTCATTCCCAGGACGCTGCTGGGAGCGGAATTCATCCATCACTTTAGATACTGGGCCAGGGAAATCGAAGGGAAGAGCTCCAGGGAACTGCTGGAGCGGCTCTTCAGGGACCAGCTGTTCCAGGAATATACCCGCTGCAACTGGTACAACAATGTTCAATGGTTTCACAAGGAATCTTTCCAGGAAGCACTCGTCATGCTGGCCTTCTGCCACCTCTGCTCAGGCAGCGGCGGAAACGACCAGGTGTTTTCCCTGCTCTATTCCTGGTATACTAAGGAGCCGCTGGCTGAATACCGGGTATATCAGCTGATTGAGCTGGTGTGATCACCCCTCCAATTCATAAAGGCTTCGGGCCATGGGAATTCTCCTTCCCGCCCCGAAGGCCTTTGGAGATACTTTGAGCACCATGGCTGCCTGACGACGCTTGTACTCGCTGCGCTCCACAAGTCTGATCACTTGCCGGATAACGTCCCGGTCATATCCCGCCTGCTCTATATCCTGCAGGGACCTGCAGTCATGCAGGTGCATACGCAAAATTTCGTCAAGGATGTTGTAAGAAGGAAGGCTGTCTTGGTCCAGCTGACCAGGCCGCAGTTCTGCAGAGGGAGGCTTGGTAATAATCCGTTCAGGAATGAGCGGTATTCCCGCTTCGCTGTTGATATACCTGGATAATCCGAAAACTTCAGTCTTAAACAGATCACCGATCACCGCAAGACTTCCGTTCATATCTCCGTAGAGGGTACAGTACCCCACCGCAATTTCCGACTTATTGCCCGTTGTAAGCAAGAGTGAATGCTTTTTATTTGACCACGCCATCAGAAGTAATCCCCGTATGCGCGCCTGAATATTCTCCTCGGTCACATCCTCCTCCAACCCCCGGAAACTCTCACTCAAGCTCTCCAGCGCTGCGGTGAACATTGGCTCTATGGAGATTTCCTCACAGGTAAAGCCGAGGTGCTCCGAGAGCTTTCGGGCGTCCTCCAGGCTGTGGCTGCTGGAGTAACGGGAGGGCATGGCATATCCGTGGACCCGGTCAGGACCTACCGCCTCAACTGCAATGGCTGCAGTCAGGGCAGAGTCAATCCCCCCGGAAATACCCAGGTGAACCCGCTGGAAACCGCTTTTAGCCAGATAATCCCTGATTCCCAGTACCAGGGCATCCTTAAGATCCTTGTATACCGACTCCTCCGGGAGTACGGCTGAATCAGGGAAAGCCTCATCAATACTGCAGAGATACAGCTCCTCCTGAAAGGGTTCGCATACATGAAGGATACGGCCGCGGGCATCAATTGCCATGGAACGTCCGTCAAAGATCAATGAGTCATTAGCACCGACAGCATTCACGTACACCGACGGTATACGGAAGCTTTTCCCGATCTCCTCCATCAAGGAGATCCGCTGCTGCATTTTCCCCGTGTGAAAGGGGGAAGCCGAGAGGACCAGCAACAATTCCGCATGATCCTCTGCAAGCTCCCGGGCCGGGTTCACCGGATACTCCCGGGTCAGCTCTCCCCCCGAATTCACCCAGATATCTTCGCAGATGGCCACTCCAATCCGGCGTCCGCCGAGAGAAAAGGTTTTTCTTTGGGATGCGGGTTCAAAATAACGGGATTCGTCGAATACGTCATAGGTAGGAAGCAGGCTCTTTGCCTGGCGATGTATCACCTGTCCCTGATAGATCACTACCGCAAGATTTTCCAGGGCCTTGCCCATTGGTCTGGTATTGGCATCTACATATCCAACCACAACGGCAATCTCACCGGGAAGATGCTCACATAAATACTGGATACTTTTCCTGTTCTGCTCAACAAAGGAAGGATAGGTCAATAAATCCAGCGGAGGGTATCCGCATACGCACAATTCCGGAAACACAATGATTTCCGCATGCTGCTTTAACGCCTTGCGGGACTGGAAGATGATTTTTTCACAGTTTCCGTTGAAATCCGCTATTTTTGTGTTTATCTGTCCGAGGGCTATGATCATGATTCGCTCCTGACTCACTTATTGACTTCACCATACCCATGGGATACTCTTTTCCTATGAAACTCTGGATCAAGTATCTTCTTGCCGGTGCGCTCGGGTATCTCTATGCAGTCTTTATACCCTTTTTCCGGGATCATATCGAGTGGGTTGATGCTGCTTCAGGTATAATCCTCCTGGTCGTCCCCTGGGTGCTCTATCCGCTCATTTTTTTCAGCCTGAGCGGAGCAGTCTGTTCGGTTCGCGGACAGAAACTGAAGCGAAGGGTCCTCAGCCCTGTAACAGGATGGATCCTGCTGACCCATACTGCATTGGCAGTGCTGGGAACCATGATTGCTGCACAGGTTGGGGCTTCCCCGGAAATTGCCCTTTCGGTTGTCCCAAAGGATCCTCTAAATTCAGTTGCAGGACTCCAGGAGGCCCTCACCCTCAGACGGCTGCCCTTCTGGCTTGTCCCAGCGGGTGCGGTCATATTCGGTCTCGCCCTGCGCCCGGAAAGCGAAGTGCACCGTCACATGTATTCCTACTCAGGTCTCTTCCTGAATATCTCCCGCTGCGCGTCACAATGGCTCTCCCTGGGAGCTGTGGCCTTTTCAGGTCAGCTGTTTTATCAACTCCAGGGAACTCAGATTGCAACAAGAGCCCAGGCGCTGCTGCTGGTCACCTTCCTCACGACGCTTATCGGCGTGCTGCTGCTGATCCCCCTGATAGCATTAATCCTCAGCCCCGGACGGCATCCCTACGGTAAGCTCGCCGCCCTGGCTGCTCCCTACCTCCTGGCCCTCACTTCGGGGTCATACCTCACTGCCCTGGTGCCGCTCTACAGTCACGGCAAGAGTAATATTGGATCAACCCCCACAGTCACCGCTGTCTCCCTGCCGGTTCATGCCGTACTCGGCCGGGGAGGGACCGCGATGACTGCTGGGATGCTTGCAGTTACAGCACTGTCAGCAAGCGGGGGAACACCCCTTCCACTGCTGACAATACTCATCATAGCGGGAGCGGCTGTGCTTTGTTCCTGTGCTGCCTTTCTGGCCCCCGGCATGGAGCTGCCCTTTACCCTGCTGCTGGTCACATCACTTGTAGAGATTGATGTGCAGACGGGTATCATTATTGCGGCGGGGAGCATACTGCTCCAGGGTGCTGCAGCCTCCCTTGATATCATCATCAGCGGTATGGGAACCGCCTATACCGCCCGTCGGCTGGGATCAGAAACCCCGGTAAGATGGCAGGATATGCAGTAGGGGGGATAGTGATTCCTGTGCATCTGAAGTAGAATGGCCGCATGAACAGAACCGAGAGGATCATCATCACCATGGTATTGACCCTGTGTGCATTGCTGTCAGTACTGGTCATTCTGCTGCTCTCCCTGCCCTATCTGCGGGGAGCATCCCCGACAGTAGTAACCCGTCATTACCCTGCATTTCTGGAAACCCTTCCACTGAGACTGTTCAGCACCATCATCCATGCCCTGGTGCTTCTGGCAAGCGGCGCTTCGATTTCACTGCTGATACGTAAGTCGAACTATCCTGAGTTTACATTCTATATTTTCGGTCTGCTCAGTTATGCCGGCATCGGCATACTCCATGGAGCTCCGCTAATTATCATAGCCGGTGGAGCTGTGCCCTCTGCGGCTGTCCTTCTTCGCCTCTTCTATTTCTTCTGGATGTTCGGCACCATATGCTTCTTCATTGCCGGTCTGTTTCCCAACGGCATGCCGAATCTGAAGCAGCAGATCCTCTTTTTTACCGCTCTGGTGAGTTCAGCTGCAGTCGTCACAACTGTACCTATTGATATACATAATCTGCTGGGGAAATTCCCCTATACCTACAGCTGGGAGGGAACCTTGTCCCTCTTCATACGGGGCTTTTCAGTATTATCGGTGTGTAATTTCCTTGCCGCGGGAAGCCGAACCAGCAGTCCCCGGTTCTTTGCAGCCGGCGGGGGCATCCTGCTTATCCTGGCTGGGAATGAACTCTTTTTCATGCTGACCACATTTACAGCACTGTTGAGCATCCTCCTGTTCATCGCAGGAACCATCCTGTTCGGCTTCATGATGTATCGTGAATACATGTGGAGCTAGAAGCACACCCAGAAATCTGTCACCAGTGCGACAGCCAGAGGAAGCAGTATGTTGTCCCCGTTTCTCACCTGCAGCGACTCAGCAGCAGCGGCAGCTGCTCCTGCAGTAAGGGCTGCCCAGAAATGGCCGGTATAGACCCACACAACCGCTGCACAGACGATCCAGCAGCTGACAAATCCTGAGAGGTGTTTCTCCCGTGTAAAGGGCAGCAATGGCCCCTTCAGCACCTTTCCCCCGATTAATGCAGCGGTGTCACCTAAGGCAAGGGCCAAGATACCGATATGGGAAAGAGGCTGAGGAAACAAAGCAATGGTGATCATAGCCCCGACAGCCAGGCTAATAGGGGCCCAGACGATATCTGATCGTTCCTGTTCCCTGGCAAGCAGGACCGTCACCCGGTGTATCGGGGTAAAACATGTTCCGTGATGGCAGCGGCTGATCCTTTCAATGCGGTACTGTTCACTCAGTATATAGATGATACTGCCGAAGGAGAGTGATAGTAGTGCGATCCAGGGCGAATAGGCCAGGACGGGAAGCACTCCCAGGATCAGCAGGTGCACCAGTTTACGTACCAGCTCCCTCTCCATCACAGACAGTTGAACAATCATAACTCATCATATATCCATGGGAGTAAATCCGCAAGAATCCCCGCTGATATATTGAGCATCTCCCTGAGGAAAGAGTATACTTTGCCCCTATGGAAATACCTCTGCTGGTCAAACTGATGCTTTCGTTATGTGTAATAATCACTCTGAATAAGATTACGGGTAAACTGTTCATCTCCATGCTGGGAGGAGCATTGCTCTTCGGATTCTGGTCCGGCCAGGGAGTACAGGAAGCTGCTGCCATTATTGCAGCCAAGGCAGTCTCCCTGGACACCCTTTCGCTGCTTTTGATCGTCTCCATGGTAATTATTCTCTCTGACCAGATGTCCAAGTCCGGAATGATCGGCTCTATGGTTGAGGGAGTTAGGGCGAAGATTACCACCCGCACATCCCTCGCACTGCTGCCGGCGATTATCGGTCTACTGCCTATGCCGGGAGGAGCACTGTTTTCAGCTCCCCTGCTGGACACCTTTGACGGAACCGAGGGAATCAACCAGCAGGCGAAAACCAGCATTAACTACTGGTTCCGTCATATCTGGGAGTACGGATGGCCCCTCTATCCAGGAGTCATCCTGGCTGCCAGTATTTCAGGCATAGACCTGATGGTTTTCATGGCGGCCGCACTCCCCCCGATAGCTTTATCAATTACTGTGGGATATATATTTCTGCTCAGGCGGATACCGAAGCACCATCATGCTAAGATTTCCGGCCATCGGATGGATCTGCGCCCGTTTATCCCGATCGTTGTAGTAATACTGCTCTACTCGATGGTACAGCTGCTGATTCCCTCACTGGTTTCCGCATTCAGTTACGCTCCCATGCTCATCGGTCTCGCTGGAGCCCTGATCACCCTGCAGCTGCTCACCCGGCTGAATCTTCAGACCTGGGTGCAGTCATTAACTTCAAAAAAACTATTTCAAAGCCTGCTGATTATCTTAATGGTCTACGTGTATGGAGCATTCATCGAGGCGGACCTTCACGGCACACCGATTTCCCAGCTCATGACCCAGGAAATGGCTGAAATGGGCATTCCTGCCCTGCCATTGATTATGCTTATCCCATTTGTAGCCGGTCTCACCATGGGAGTATCAGTAGGCTTTGTCGGCGCCTCCATGCCGGTGGTAGTTGCACTCATAGGGGTTGATCCCACCTTCGGGTCCCTTCTGGGTCACACCATGCTCGCCTTTATCTCCGGGTTTATGGGGACCATGCTCTCCCCCCTCCACGTGTGTCTCATCGTTACCTGCAATTACTACCACACAAACCTTCACAGAACTCTGGCGACGATAGTTCCACTGGCTGCAGTCATAGCAGTCGCGGGATTTTTCTATTCAAGAGTGCTGATCATGCTGTTCTAGTTGAAAGGGCAGGTCTTCTCAATGAAAGATGTATATTCGAATTATTACCGTTGTTCCAGGAGGGTATCCTCCCGGAACAACAGCCGGGACATGGTTATTTCCAGTTGATCACACTGGGGTCGTAATCTTCAGGGGGCTCAAATCCCAGGAGTTCAATACAGGTTGCCGCCAGGGAGCTGATACCGAGGCCCTCCTTCAGTTCCAGCTCATAATCATCCTGGTACTCCGGATCGTAGATAATGCAGGGTACCGGGTTAAGCGAATGGGAGGTTTTCGCCTTTGGAGAGTTATCCTCCTTGCGCACCACTTCACCGGTTTTACTGTCATGCTCAAACATATCATCTGAGTTTCCGTGGTCGGCACTGATAACCATGACTCCTCCAGCTTCCTTGACTGCCTTGGCAATTCTGCCGATCTGAAGGTCCAGCGCCTCCATGGAACAGATCACCGCCTGATATATCCCGGTATGGCCTACCATATCACCGTTGGGAAAGTTCATTTTTATATAGTCGTATTCCCCTGCGGCAATTTCCTTGAGCACCCGGTCTGTAATCTCGGCACACTTCATCCATGGGCGCTGCTCGTAGGGAAGGATATCACTGGTAATCTCCACGTATTCCTCCAGATTACTGTCAAACTGGCCGCTTCGGTTACCGTTAAAAAAGTAGGTCACATGGCCGAACTTCTGGGTCTCGCTGATGGAGAACTGCTTCACCCCGGTTGCGCAGAGATACTCAGCCTGGGTCCGGGTGATGGTCGGCGGGGTTACCAGGTACTGCCTGGGAACATGCAGATCTCCGTCATACTCCATCATCCCTGCATACTCAACCTTCGGTACCCGTCTCCGGTCGAACTCCTCAAGATGCTCTGCCTCAAAGGCCTTGGTAATTTCAAGAGCCCGGTCCCCCCGGTAGTTAAAAAGGATCACACTGTCTCCATCCTCAATAGTACCTACCGGAGTGCCGGATTCTGCTATCACAAAGGCAGGAATGTCCTGGTCAATAGCATCGGTTTCAATGCGCAGCTGGGTTATCGCCTCGGTGGCGGAGCTAAATTGTCTCCCTTCTCCGAGTACATGGGTCTCCCAGCCCTGCCTGATCATATCCCAATTGGCATTATACCGGTCCATGGTGATCACCATCCGCCCGCCCCCTGAGGCGATTCGGGCGTCAAAGGTCTCATCACTTATCTCTGCGAGGTACTGCTCAAAGGGAGTAAAATAGTCAAGAGCTGAGGTCTCTCCCACATCCCGTCCGTCAAGCAGGGCATGCACCCGCACCTTAGAAACGCCTTCCTGCTTTGCCCGCTCAATGAGGGCCTTCAAATGGCTGGTATGTGAATGGACATACCCGTCGGAAAGAAGACCGATAAAGTGCATGGTTGAGCCATTGCCGGACACCTGATGTACCAGCTTCTTCCAGGTATCTCCTGAAAAAACCACACCCTCTTCAATGGATTTATTGACCAGCTTAGCCCCCTGGGCGTAAACCCGCCCGCAGCCGATAGCATTATGGCCTACTTCACTGTTGCCCATATCATCATCGGTGGGAAGTCCAACAGCAGTCCCGTGGGCCTTCAGCTTGGTCCAGGGACAGCTTTCATAGAGCCTGTCAAGGCTGCCGGTAACTGCTGCAGCTACGGCATCCCCCTCCTTATATACTCCGAAACCGACACCGTCCATGATTACCAGAACCACCGGGCCCCTGGGTGTATTCCATCCTGTTCGTTTTTTCAATGCTTCAACCATATCTGCTCCTCTATGTGCATATTACTTGATTAAATCCTCAGAAATTCCGAAGGATTCATGATCCTCGATATTTCCCACGGGTTCCACGTGTACCTGCACGTCATACACCTCGGGAATCGAAGTTCGAATTCGCTGTTCGACGTTCTTGGCGATATCATGGCCCTGTTCAACCGTAAGCCTGCCGTCTACCTCGATATCCATATCTATAATGTATATATTATTGAATTTCCTGATGCGTGTCTTGTGGGGATTCATTGCCGCATCGACAGAATTTGCCGCATCAAAGACACTCTGGTATAAATTTTTATCGGAAATACCGTCCATCAGTTCCAGACTTGTCTCACTGAAAATACCCAGGGCTGTCACCAGGATGTAGCATCCAATGGCAATTGCTATCAGGGTGTCAATTATTGGTATCTCCAGGATAAGGGTAAACAGGATACCCGTAAAGACGCTCGCAGAAATCAGAACATCGTTACGCATATTCTTCGCATCGGCTATCAGCATTGAACTGCGGTAGCGTTTTCCGATCCGTTTTTTATAGACACTTAACAGGATCTTCCCGACAATCGAGATCAGTGCAACATAGAGGGCTGATTGTGATGGAAGCGGCATCTCCTCGGCCCTGATGAGCCGCTGGACTGAGGTTACTATCAGCTGGCTTCCCGCAAAGAAGATGATAAATGAAAGTATCTTTGTTGCTATTGTCTCCGCCCTTCCATGTCCGTAGGGGTGCTTTATATCCGGGGGCTGGGATGATATCCCTGCGGTAAAAAGGGTGATTGCCGAAGTCAGCACGTCGGTTATAGAATCAATGCCGTCGCTGATGAGAGCAAAGGACCCAGCAATAAATCCGAAGGATATCTTGAGCACCCCAAGAATCCCGTTGGCAGCAATACCCACAACGGATGCAAGCTTGATTGCCGATACCCGTTTCCTGCGCTGCCGCTCAAGGCTTGTCATGTCAGTGGAAGGGTCTGTGCTCTGAGCCATGCCGCCTCATCCTTTCCCAGGGAGGGTGATAATTCCCGGAATACCCGCTGGTGATACTCATTGACCTGCATAGTCTCCTCCCGGGTCAGCAGGGATCGGTCAATCAGCTTCCGCTCATAGGGGCAGAGGGTCACCGTCTCCCACCGGTAGAACTGGCCGAATCCTTCATCCCCCCAGGGGCGTACATACATGAGATTCTCAATACGGATTCCATATTGCCCGGGGCGATAGATTCCCGGTTCATTGGAAAACACCATCCCCTGCTCTAAGGGAATATCGATCATTTTCGGGCTGATGCTCCCCGGCCCTTCATGGACGCACAGCATATGGCCTATCCCGTGACCGGTGCCATGGAAATACTGCATACCCCGTTCCCAGAGATAACGCCGGGCAATGGTGTCAAGCTGGATACCCCGGGTCCCTTCAGGAAACCGGGATGCAGCCAAGGCCAGGTGCCCCTTCAGCACCAGGGTGTAGTCTGTCCGCTGCTGGCTGTCGGGCTCGCCGAGAACAGCAGTCCTGGTTATATCTGTCGTACCCCCGAGGTACTGCCCTCCTGAGTCGATAATGAGCAGGCCGGGCTGGTTAATCGGCAGTGCCGTGGATTCATCGACATGGTAGTGAATAACTGCTCCGTTGCTGCGGAATCCCACGATGGGACTGAAGCTCTCCTGCAGAAAACTGTGCTGGGCTCCCCGGAACTCCCGGAGTTTCTCCGCCACCGTAAGTTCTGTGATGTGTTCATGTTTCCAGCTGGTATCCAGCCAGTAGAGCATGTTCACCATAGCACAGCCGTCCTGTATATGAGCTTCCTCAATACCTGCAAGTTCTGCAGGATTCTTCCGGGCCTTCATCCTGGAGGTAATATCCGGCCGCAGCATCGTCCGTCCCAGGGAGGAGGCTGCCTCTGCAACTCCGGCACAGGTTCTCTCCGGATCAAACAGTATCCTGCCGGAGCACCTCTTCCTGATAACCTCCTCAACCATGGAGTATTTGGTTATCTCGAGTCCTTCCAGGGCATCAGCAAATCCGTCGGGCAGCTTATCTGCATCCACACAGAGAATCATAGAATCAGGGCCGATTATGAGAAATGACAGGAACAGGGGATTGTACATCACATCCCCGCCTCTCAGGTTCAGCACCCAGGCGATATCATCCAGTGATGAGAGCACGTACCATGATGCTCCCTGCTGCTGCATATACTCCCGGATGTCATGTATCTTTGCCCCCCGGCTTCTGCCTGTATAGGAGAGGGGAACTTCCCGGACCGGTTCAGCGGGTATGTCCGGCCGGTCTGCCCAGACTTTATCAAGGAGATCATTGGTGAGTACCGCCTGAAGACCCGCATCCTCCAGTCGAGATGCATACAGCTCCCATTGGGCGTGGGTAATCTCCCTGCGGTTGCACCCCACAACAGAT
>SKJE01000041.1 GCA_007116075.1 Spirochaetia bacterium | reverse complement strand
ATTGTCCGACTCCCCTGCGGGGGCTCGAAGTACATCAGGAAGGAGCGGCTCTGGCCCTATTTTGATGAATATGTTGACCGCATGATTGAGTTTCTCAGGAAAGAGAACCGGGTTCCGGATATCATCCACGGACACTACGCCGACGGAGGATACATCGCCCGGGAGGTCTCCAGCGTATTCAATACTCCCCTGGTGTTTACCGGCCACTCCCTCGGCCGCAATAAATTTGATTACCTGCTTTCCTCAGGCCTGAGCCGGGAGCGTATCGAGGAATACTACAACATGGACCGGAGAATCAAGGAGGAGGAGCAGGTACTGAAGAATGCGGATCTGGTGATCACCAGTACCGAATTTGAGCGGGACGAGCTCTACGGTGTATATGAGAACAGGGACCAGGCTACCTTCCAGGTGATTCCCCCGGGACTCGATCTGGAAAAGTTTTTTCCCTACTACCACTACGAGATCCAGGATCCTTCAATCACTGAGGAGCAGAAGCACGCCCAGTACAATATGCTTCGGGAGATCAGCCGATTCTACACCAACCCTGATAAGCCGATCATCCTGGCTCTCTGCCGTCCTGAGCGGCGGAAAAATATCGATCTGCTGATTGATGTCTACGGCAAGAGCAATGAGCTCCAGGCTGTGGCAAACCTGGCGATCTTTGCGGGGATCAGGGAGGATATCAACAGCATGGAGGAGGGTGAGCAGCAGGTACTCACCGATATGCTGCTGCTTATGGACCGCTATGATCTCTATGGAAAGATGGCCATACCGAAGCACCACAACCCGGAACGGGATGTTCCTGAATTGTACCGTATCGGGGCCATGAAGCGGGGCGTATTTGTCAGTGCCGCTTCGGTGGAAAACTTCGGGCTCACCTTTATAGAGGCATCCGCCACGGGATTGCCCTTCGTAGGAACCGACCGCGGCGGTGTTCGGGACATCAATAAACACTGCAGCAGCGGTGTGCTGGTGGATGTGACAAAACCTGAAAAGATCCGCAATACCATAATGAAGATCATTTCCGATGAGCAGCACTGGGAGAAACTTTCAACCAACGGGGTTGAGCTGACCCGGGAGGTGTATAACTGGAAGAGTCACTGCGAACTCTACCTGAAGAACCTCAAGGGCGTGCTCAAGCGATACACCGAAGGACAGGCAAAGCAGGCTCCCTATGCATCCAGTCTCGCCAAGCGGATGAGCAGCCTGAAATACCTGCTTATGGTGGACATCGATAACACACTTATAGGGGATGATAAAAGCCTGCAGGAACTGAAAGGGCTGCTGGTGGAGCACCGGGACCGGCTCGGTTTCGGTGTAGCTACCGGACGGGATCTGGATTCCACCAAGAAGGTGTTTAAGCAGCACGATCTACCCCTTCCGGACGTCATGATCACCTCGGTCGGTACTGAGATCTATTACCGGAAAGGGGAGATCTATGACAAGGGATGGGCCCGGTACATCAAGCGCAGATGGCAGCCTGATGCGGTGCGGAAGGTCCTGGAGCAGTTCAAAGAGATTTCCCTCCAGGAGTACCCCGGATCCCAGGGGCCGTACAAGATAAGTTACTACATGGATGAGGGTGCCGACAGCAGCGCCCTGATTGACAAGATCCGAAAAGCCCTTGATGAGGAGAAACTTGTCGTGCAGCTTGTGTTCTCCCATGACTCCCTGCTGGATGTGCTTCCCTATCGTGCCTCAAAGGGCAGTGCGGTCAAGTACATTGGGTGGAAATGGCAGATTGATCTGGACCGCATTATCACGGCGGGGGATTCCGGCAATGACCGGGAGATGCTCATCGGGCCTATGAGGGGAATTGTCGTGGCGAATCACGAAGATGCTATGATGGAACTGAAAAAATCACGGAAGATTTACTTTGCCCGGGAAAAGTGCGCCGGAGGGATCATCGAAGGGCTGAAATACTACAAGGTTATAGATTAATCGTTTCCCAATATACAGGGGCTCCCTTTTTCAGGGAGCCCTTTTTACAGTGCAGGCTTCTTCTATGACCGCGCTTCTGGAGGCAGCAGGCTGTCCGGATCAAGGTTTCGCTGTTCCATCTGCTTGAAGTACTTTACCGTACCCACCTTCAGTTCATCCGTGGCGTCCTCGTCACAGAGTATGGTGGCTCGGGAGTGCAGCTGCATGGCGCTTACGGTCCACATATGGTTGATGCCCTCCTCCACCACGTGTTTCAGAGCCCGGGCCTTATTGAGGCCTGAGGCAAGTATGAGCACCTCCCGGGCATCCATGACCGTACCTACCCCGACGGTGAGTGCATAGGTGGGAACCTGGCTGATCTCTTCGCCGAAGAAACGGGAGTTGGCTGCCCGGGTCTCCTCGGCCAGAGTCTTAATCCTGGTCCGTGACGAGAGGGAGGATCCCGGTTCATTGAAGGCTATGTGACCGTCGTTGCCGATCCCACCGACAAAGAGGTCTATACCCTCGAAGGAACCGATCGCCTCTTCATATCGCATGCACTCTTCCTTCAAGTCCCCGGCGTTACCATCAAGGAAGTTGATGTTCTCCTTGGGAATGTCGATATGGTTGAAGAAGTGATCCTCCATGAATCTCCGGTAGCTCTCTGGATGGTCTATCGGAAGTCCGACATATTCATCCATATTGAAGGTGATGACATTCTGGAAACTGATGGTGCCTTTGCGGCAGAGATCAATGAGAACCCGGTACATGCCCAGAGGGGTGGATCCAGTAGGGAGGCCGAGGACGAAGGGGCTGTTCTGTTTCGGTTCAGCCATGTAAATCGACCGGGCAACATACCGTCCTGCCCAGAGAGACATCTGATCATAGTCACGCTGTACAATCATTCTCATGATTTTCTCCTGTGTTAGTTATTCAGCTTGATGGAAAGGGCTTTTCAAAAACTACCTTTCCCCCGACAAAGGTCATATAGATATTCATTGATTCATCAAACACGATCAGATCTGCCCTTCTTCCAGGAAGCAGTGATCCGCACAGATGGTCCCGGCGTACTGTTCTGGCAGGGTTGAGGGAAGCCATCTTCAGGGCCTCCTGCAGGGAGATGTCCAGTTCCGTGATGAACTTCACACCCTGATTCAAGGTGAGGCTGGACCCGGCAATGGTATCGTCGGATCTTCGGTAGAATACCCCTTCCTTGTGGTACACCTCTTCATTGTTTGCAAAGAAAGGGGGGTGACTCTGGGCAGTTGGCTTCAGTCCGTCGCTGACGAGGATGACCTTGCTGGTTCCCTTCTCCTTGATAAGAAAGGAGATAATGGCGGGATGAAGATGCCTTCCGTCTGGAATTACCTCACAGGAGAGCTCCGGATGAATCAAGATTGCCCCTACCACTCCGGGGTCCCTGTGATGGAGGGAACGCATGGCATTGAAGAAGTGGGTGGCATGGAGGATGCCCGCCTCAATGCCCTCGACCATCTGCTCATAACTTGCATTGGAGTGACCCACCTGGAGCAGGATGCCCTTCCGGGCTGCGTTGAGGGCCAGTTCACGCATATGCTTTATCTCAGGGGCGACAGTCATGGATATGATGTTCCCTTCAGAAACCTCCCAGAGATGGTCCAGCACGGCGGAATCCACAGGCTGGACAAACTCACTGCGCTGAGCACCGAGTTTCTCCTTGGAAATGAAGGGTCCCTCCATATGAATACCCAGTATTGAGGCGCCGCTCTCTTGTCCGATGACCTCAACAACGGACCTGATTGCCTTGTCCATATCATCGGGAGCCATGGGATAGATGGTGGGACAGAAGCTGGTAACCCCGAAGGAGGGGAGCACCCGGGACATGCCGGCTATTGCCTCCGCACTGAGATCCTCTGTTCCGTATCCCCCGATGCCATGGATATGCGTATCAATCAGTCCGGGAGCGACCCCGAGTCCCTGAAGGTCAATCAAGTGGTAGGAATCGGCATCAGGTAACTGCCGGAACCGTTTGTCCGAGAGCACATTAGAGGCCAGGCCGTCTTCAATTAAAACCGATGATGAGCTTTTTCTCGTGATCCCGGTATATACTACACCGTTATGGAGACAGATCTTGTCCATGGGTACTCCCTGCAGTCAGATATGTATAAACACCTGACATATAGTAAAATGTACCAGCAGCATCGGGGGAAGTCAAGAAAGTACTGTCCGGGGAAACAAAACCACTCCACCGGGATCAGCACAATTGTGATGCTCCTCACCCGGATCACACAGGGATAGATATAGTTTCATTATTGAACAGGACCAATGCTCGGGCTTACTGCTGGTCCTCCGGTTCAGTTTCCGCCGGCTTTACACGGTCCATTGAAATGTTTGCATAGGCTAATACCGTGACGACCATGGCCGTCAGCCAGCACAATACTGCATAGGGGGCATACACTCCCGCCGAAATCCCCAGGGCTGAATATACGAACACAGCACTGCTGTTCCATGGGATCAAGGGTGCTGTGAGGGTTCCTCCAGCTTCCAGGGTACGGGTAAGGTTCTTCAGCTTCAAGTCTTGATCACGATAGCTTTCCTCAAACATCTGTCCGGGCAGGATGACCGCAAGATATTGATTTGCACTGAATATATTCACAAACAGTGAGGTCCCGAGAACAGTAACGGTCAGATTGCCGACAGTTCCAATGAACCGGGAAAGCTTCAGGACTATGCTGTGGAGCATGCCTGTCCGATCCATAATACCTCCGAGGGCAAGAGAGATCAGTGCTAAGGCAACAACGTCATACATGCTCTCCATGCCTCCCCGGGAAAACAGTGCGTCAATGTCTGCATCTCCGGTATCAATACGAAATCCGCTGTGGATTGTTTCGAACAGCATTTCCACACTGCCTCCCTGGAACAGGAGGTACGCAATTCCCCCAAGGATCAGGCCTGCGATCAGGCAGGGAATAGCAGGTACTTTGAAAAGGATAAGGGTGATGACCGCTAACGGGGGGATAAACAGCCAGAAGGTGAGGTTGAAATGCTGCAGGATGCTTTCGGTATAGACTGAAACATCACTGACTGCTCCGTTGCCGGAAACGATAAATCCCATTACCGTGAAGATTATCAGGGACAGTACCATAGCAGGGACGGTGGAATAGAGCATATGGCGGATATGGTCAAAGAGATTGACCCCAAGTACGGATGATGTCAGATTGGTGGAATCTGACATAGGTGAAATCTTGTCACCGAAAAAGGCCCCGGACACGACTGCACCTGCTGTCATAGCTGGAGGGATACCCAGTCCCTCACTGACCCCTACAGCGGCAACTCCCATGGTGCCGATGGTTGTCCAGGAACTGCCGGTAATCAGCGACATAGCACTGCAGAATAATAGCATCAGGGGTAGAAACCACCGGGCTGTCAGGAACTCGAATCCGAAATACATCAGTGCCGGGACAATCCCGCTGGCAATCCACACTCCGATGAGCATGCCTATGATCAGCAGGATCAGGAGTGCGGGAATCGTCCTGCTTATTGAATGCTTAAATCCCTCCCGGATAATCACCCAGGAACAGCCGTTTGCATATGCAGCTAGACCGGCGGAAGCAGCGCCCAGAAACAGCGCAAAATGCGGTTGTGTGTCCAGGACAAATATGGACACCCACAATGCAATGCCGGTAACAAGTATCGGTATCAAGGATATATAGATGGATGGTATTGGAGTCTCTTTCTCGTACATGAATCGGTTCCTCCCAGGGTGTTGAATGGATACAGCAGATGAAGCATGAAACACGTGATGTATGTTCCCAACTGGTGCTGCAGGTCTCATGCAACTATACCAGGATACAGCATCATGTCAATGCAGCTCGGAAAAAAGAGAGACTCACAGGATGAACTGCAGCCGAGTAGATCGGCAGGCACAAAAAAACTCTCCTCCGCAGCAATGACGTGCAGAGAAGAGTTGATACCCTCCGGACCATTGAAAGTGTTTCCGTCAGGCGCTCTTTTTTACTTCCTCCGGTTTGACGTTCTTCTTTCCCTTGACTGCTGAAATAACGGCGTAGACAACACCTGATACAATGATGGCGTCAAGAGCAGTGATCGTAGTGATCGTAAGTGATGTGTTTGTCACCAGGAACCCGAAGACGATTCCCACGGCCCAGGATATGACAGGAACCACCCGCAGCTCTGTGAGATTTGCCAGTTCTCCCTCACGGTACTGCCGGCTTGCAGGATCTTTTACGAAAAAGTAATCCACCGCCATGACTGCAGCAGCCGGTGGGATCAGGATAGCAAGCAGGCCGAGGAATCCCTGGAACCCTGCAGCAGTATTGATGCCTGCCAGAGCAAGGATTGTTCCCAGGGCACCGGAGAATACGGTAATGCTCCATTTACTGAGTTTGGGGAACATGGCATTGATAGCCAGTGCTCCGGAATAGAGATTGTTGTCATTGGTGGTCCAGGCAGCAAGAATAATGGCCAGGATAGCCATGAATGTCCAGATTCCTGTCTGATTTCCCAGCATGACTTTTGAGAAGTCTACCTCCCCGCCTGCACCCTTGACCATGATACTTGCCAGTATAAGTACAACAGGAAATCCGACGAGCATGCCGAAGGCCATGCCGAGGCCTCCAGCCTTCTTGTCTTTCGCATACCGTGTGACATCAGGTGCAATTATGGCACCCATGATAAAAGATCCGATAACGATACTCACGGCGACACCAAAGGGCATGGCTGCCGGACCAGCTGTGCCGGCCACTGAGGCAAGGGTAGTATCCCCGGAATAGACAGAGATAATGGTAACTACCAGCATGATTAAGAGTAGGGGAATGGCAACTACGCTGAGTTTCTGCAGTGCCTTAAACCCGAACATGGCCGTAATGGTCATTAATATACCGCCGATGATCTTCAGCAGCCATACCGGTACCGCATCTCCCATGATGAAGGCAAGACCGCCGTCACCGAGGCCTTCCACCATAAATCCTAGCTGAACACCGAACCATCCCCAGGCTGCGAAGAAAAGGACTATCTGCAGAATAAACGATCCGTAGGTACCGAAGGTGTACTTTGCAGAGAGTCCGGTGGATACCTTTGTTCCTGCACCAATGATGCCGGTAGTAATTGCTACTGCCGAAAGAATTACCGATGCCAGCAGAAAGGCGCCGATTGCTGTTCCCAGTGAGGCGGAACCCGCCACCAGGCCGGAAACCAGAAAGGCCGGAAGACAGACTGCCACGCCCCAATACACGATACCTATACTGAACCAGCCCTTTCTCTGTTCGACGGGTACCGGTTTAGCACCGTAATCCTCAAGTAAGGATTTCTTTTTATCATCCATTGTCCATGCTCCTTGTGTGTGTAGTGTTTTGCTCTAACCGCAGCGCCTGCAGGTGCTGCGGTACCCTGCTATCCCTTACGCAGCGGTCCTGCTGCTTTTACCCGGATTCGTACTGCATTGGAGGGAAGATATGCCAAGGGAATCTCCTCCAGCTCAACTATGTCCACTTGGTCAGGATCGGCACCAGCCGACACAGCCTCTTTAACTGCTGCCTGCTTGACCTCCTCCAATACGACGTCCCTGCCCTTGCCGGCAACATCGTACACTCCGTCTACACTTCCTGATACTTGCGCAATGGCAGCACCTATAGCATTGGCTACCTCGAAGTGCAGGGGTTTTATGACGGAGCTGACGCCCAAAAGTTTGTCGGGTATAAGGATGCTTCCTCCACCGACTACGACAACCGGAATATCACCGGCAGTAACTTTCATCTGGTCAATAGCATCCTCTATCATCGTCTTCATCACTCCTCGACTCTCCGCCAGGAGCTCCTCTTCGAGATGAGCAACCTTACCAGGATCGCCAAGTTCGGCCATGCTGCTGGCTACAGCAATATCTGTAGCAGTGAGCTGGGATCCTCCGAAGATCAGTGCCTCGCTATGGATACGGTATCCCACTGATTCCGGACCGACCTGGATCGGATGCTTATCACTGTTCACCAGGGATCCGCCGCCCAAGCCGATGGTGAGCAGATCGGGCATACGGAAGTTCGTGCGAATACCGCCTATTTCCACTGCATCACTGGATTCTCTGGGAAAGCTTTTGCTGAGTACCCCTACATCGGTGGTAGTACCGCCCACATCAACAACAATCGCATCGGTAAGGCCTGACAAGTAGGCAGCCCCGCGGAGCGAATTGGTCGGTCCCGAAGCAATGGTAAGAACCGGAAAGCGCCTTGCGTAATCGATGGACATCAGCGTACCGTCATTCTGTGTAATAAAGAGATCCGCCTTGATGCCATGCTTCAAGAGAACATCCTGGAAGGATCCGTAGGCGTTATCAGCAAGCTTCCTGATTGCCGCATTAAGGATGGCGGCATTTTCCCGCTCTATCAGCCCGATGCTCCCGATTTCATGGGAGAGCGTTACAGGAACATCCTCTCCGAGAATTTCCCGGGAAAGTTCCCGAACCTGGAGTTCCTGCTGGCTGTTTACAGGAGAGAATACGCAGGACACTGCTAACGCCTGGATGCCCTCTTCCTTTAACTCCTCCAGGGCCTTACGGATCTCCTGTGCATCCGATTCGGAGATGAGCGCTCCGTTATACTCATACCCGCCTTTCACAATTTTATACGTCCGGGTGACAACCTTCAGGATATCTTCTGGCCACTCTACAAAGGGCGGGATCCCGTATCCTGAAGGAGCGCTCAGCCGTATTACCCCGACTGTGGAGAGTCCCTTCCGCTCCACAATGGCATTGGTTGCATGGGTGGTGCCGAGCATGGCATCCACGATATCCCCCGGGTCGATTACTGAATCCTTGAGTACCCCGTCCACGGCTGAATTTATTCCTGAGGACACGTCTTCGGTGGTTGCTCTCTTGCATGATGCAATCACCAGACCCTCTTCGTCGAGGATTGCCGCATCGGTGTTTGTTCCGCCTACATCTATACCTAGCCTGTACTTCATATGATCAGCACTCCTTCGCCAGCGTTTCTACGGGCTTATAATCAAAGTCATAGGAAAAATATCTTGGTCCCACCTGCTGTAATGCTTTCTCGGTTCTCCAGAAGGGGTCGCAGGGCATTCCCACTACGGTGCATCTTCTTCCATACTTCAGGTTTTCCGTGGTAATGGGGAATCCCTTTTCACGGTCAAGGACGGTAATTAAATCCGGGGTCATGGCTGCAGGAACAGAATCCTTGAGACCGAGCAGATTCTCATTCTGGAACAGGAGTTCAAAGATCGAACCTTTGCAGCTGTCCATTCCCTCGATAGTGACACTGCCCCGGACAAAACCCGTGGTGAGATCCCTCTTGATATCAATGATCTTTCCCTCGAAGAGCCGAAATCCGCGGGTCACTTCGAGCACGGAATCTATAGGGTTATGTTTTCCCTGGCTTGCATGCAGCAGACGCTTGCCGATCTCCCGGGCAAGGGAGATGGTTCCCCGTACACCGTAGTCTTTCAGGTTTCGCCCGCTCATGCAGTAAATGCTGATCATAGCCGAGAGTCCCATTGCTACGGTGGCTGTTCGTGCCAGTGTTTCGCTCCATGCATTGGTCACCGTCTCGAGCAGCATCTTGTTGCCCTTCTCATCGCACAGTACCATGGGTGTAGCGGACATGCCGGCAACACTGAACGTGACCATGGGTAGTTCCGGAAAAGCCCGTCCCATACCGTCGGCATCCACCAGGGGAAGACCGAGGCATGCTGCCGTATAGATGGGAATACAGCTGTTGAGACCGCCCGCTTCAATGGACATCACTGCATCAGCTTTCTTTCCCAGGTACTGCTCGAGGGACCGGAAGGCCATTTCAGGTTCTCTGCCGTTGGGTAGTTTTTCCAGCATAACCGCCGGAGCTCCCATCATGGCAGAGGGGATAATCAGTGCATCGTCATCAAGGTCATCCGCATCTATCAGCTTCACCGGACCATGTTCCCGGATCGCCTGTTTTGCCATGAGTTTACCCACGTAGGGATCACCGCCGCCGCCGGAACCTAGAATAGCGGCTCCTATGCCGATATAATCAAGGTCCCTCTCTTCCAGATACTGCATAATTCCTCCTAAAACCCCGACGGTCCCGGCAACACGAAAAAAAACCGAGCCCCTCGGTGCATGATAATCAAAATGTTTATAATCCCGGAAAGCACGGACCGCATGGTACGAAGTACACTGCAGTTTTCTTTGTGTCGTGCTGACGTTTTTATCCTCTCATGAAGATAATCACGACATTTTATACTATGAATCATGGACATGTAAATAAAATTTACATTTATTTCGAATATTTATGCAGTAAATATGCATCATATATCCTGCATTCTCGGAATTCTTTATATACACATAGCATGAAATGTGTGTAATTATCTAAAATACAATCACTTATTGTTGGCATCGCTCAATTATGAGTGTTTAAAAAATTATACACACGGAGGCGATATGTCAAAGATTAAGACCCAGGTCATTAAAGGGGTAACGTATGTATTTGAAAGAACTTCCTATCGGATCCCCGGGGAGGGAAAAGTCCGCCAAGCGTATGTACCTGGGAAAATATGCTAATGATGGGGCTTTTATTCCCAATAGACACTTTTTATTTCTTATCGGCTGAAGAGCAACTCAAAACGGGGCTGCCTGTGTCTGGGACAGGTCAAGGAGACGGCTCTTACCTGGATGAACTCAAACAACTGGCAAAATGTCAGGTGCTCGTCATCGATGATTTTTGCCTTGATGTCCTCGACCGCAGCAATTGTCTTATCCTCTACGATATCCTTGGGGATTGCTATCGTTCATCAGCAACCATTATTACAGGTCAACTCCAAGTGTCTACATGGCATTCTCAACTCCAGGACCAAACTTTGGCTGATTCAATTATGGATCGCCTGGCTCATACCCCGTACTAAATCGCTATATAAGGAGAATCTATGAGAAAAATTCATCAGAAAGATTGACGGGAAACCTGCCACTGCGGTATTGTTGTTTAAGCAAGCATCAATCTTTCATAAAGTGACAGGTTTAGATCGGATTTGGTGCCAACTTTCTCCGGAATTTGCAAATAATAAATTTGAAGATGTGCCCCAAAATGCAGATACAATTGATATCCATGAAAATTAAATGAGAGAAAATCAACAAAGCAAAAGAACTTTCCGGCTTCTTTTCTATTACGAGCTATAAGTTGACTATGAGTGCTATGGAGGTACTTGCTACCTATAATCTTCGTGATGAGCAGGAGAAGTACTTTCATCAGATGAAGAGCCAAATGGTCAGTGACCGACAGCGAACCTGGTCTGAAGAGGGGAAAACTGGACGTCTCTT
>SKJE01000118.1 GCA_007116075.1 Spirochaetia bacterium | reverse complement strand
TAAGGATGGAGCAGGATGAAATTATCACATATTGCGCTGCGTAATATCTTCAGGAATGGAAGGAGAAGCTTGCTCTCCATCCTTGCAGTTGCACTGGCGGCTTTTGCCATTACCTTTCTCTTTGCGCTCTTCGAGGGGATCAAGGATGACATCATGATCAATGCCTTCCGCTATGAATCCGGTGAAGTCCGTATACGCCACAGCGAATTCGAGAAATACGAATACCTGAATCCTATTCAGTATACTGTGGAAGACTACGCAGCACTGCTGCCTGGGCTCGAAGCGCTTCCCGGGGTGAGCTACGTGAGTCCCCGGATCAATGTAAATAGTGCGGCCTTTATCGACGACCGGCAGATACCTGCAGTCGGCCTGGGATTGGATATCGAGCGGGAAATCCGGAATATGGATATCGATGAGCTTGTAGTTCAGGGCAGGCTGCCCCGACCGGGGACGACTGAGGCGGTTCTTGCAGGCAGGCTGGCAAGGGACCTTGGAGTGGAGATAGGTGATAGGGTTACCTTTCTTACTCAGACCAGAACCCGGGGATCAAATGCCTTCACCGTCGATGTGGTTGGTATCGTGAGTTTCTCTGTAGGAGCTCTCAATATGCGTACCTATATCCTGCCCATTGAGAGTGCGGACCGGTACCTAAGAATGGACGGAGGTGCATCGGAGCTCTATGTAGTTGGTACGGGAAGAAACACCCAAGCTCTCCATAGTGAGGTCCAGTCATTCCTGGACGGGTTCGGCAACGGTTCCCTCAGTGCTGTCCGTTGGCAGCTTGTCAGCTCAGGTTATGCCTATATAGAATTTGCAGGAGTGGTCTACAACTTTATTGCCCTGTTTTTCTTCCTGCTCGGCAGTACGGTGATCATCAATACTACCATGATGACGATCCATGAACGTACAAAGGAGATCGGAACCCTCTCATCGCTGGGGATGCACAAAGGTGAATTGATCCGACTTTTTTTTACTGAATCGGTCTATCTCGGTTTTTTCGGTTCTCTGGCGGGGGTGCTGCTGGGAACGGCGGTGATCATCCCGGTAAGCAGCATAGGCATAGACATGGGTACGGCCATGGACATCGTGGATATGGGCATCTCATCGGTGCTCTATCCCCGGCTGAATGTCCGTTCTACGGTGGGGACCTTTTTCTTTTCCTTTGTTGTGGCCATCGCTGCATCCTTCCTGCCTGCCCGACGGGCGGCAAAACTGAAACCCGTAGATGCACTGCGGGGATGAGACAAGGAGTGAGTGAATATGAACAGAAAATTACGTTATAGCTTGGTGATGCTGATGCTGCTTGGTGCTTCAGTGCTCTCGGCGATGACCGCAGAGGATATTATTGACAGAATGGAGGAGAACCAGACCCATTCTACCAGTATTATCGAAGGGGATATGATTATTCGGGACCGGTTTGGAGAGCGGGTCAGCAGTTATATCATGCACAGTGAAGGATCGGATCGTTTTCTGATCGAATTCACCTCCCGCTATGAAGCCGGTCAGCGGATCCTTCGTCGTGACGGGAGCATCTATCTCTACTATCCCGATGCCCGGGAGGTTATCAGGATACAGGGAGCGGCCCTCAGGGACTCCCTGCTTGGTTCAGATGTCTCGTATGAGGACATGACCGGCAATCGGGGCCTCAGGGATGACTATACCCTGACATTGATGGGACAGGAGGGTGTTGGAGGATATAGTACCTATAAGATCAAGCTTGAGGCAAAAACCAGCACTATTCCCTATCCCATGCAGATCATCTTTGTAGACAGCGAGGAGTATGTCATGAGGAGGGCAGAGCAGTTTGCCCGTAACGGGCGGCTGCTCAAGGTCACTGAGGTTCTGGAGACTATGAATGTGGACGGACTGATCTTCCCCTCCCGGGTGCGGATTACCGACCAGACAAGACGCTCGGAGGGGACCGAGATGGTGTTCAGGGAAGCACAGATTGGAGTCACCCTGCCTGCAAACATCTTTTCCCTGGAGGAGCTCACATGGTAGCAAAGATACTGCTTATCCTTGTAGTACTGGTTTTCCCACAGCAGCTGTTTGGCGATGCCCGGATCTCCTCTGAGATCTCCACTATGGGGATACTTCAGTGGATCAATGATGAAGGATGGAGTTTCAACGGAGATGCCCGGGGAACCCTTGATGTCCGATCTCCCGCAGGAAGCAATGTTCAGGCCCGGCTGCAGCTGCGCTTCAGTACCCTTGAGCTTATCAATGCTGTAGAGAAGATCATTGATAATGATAATGATAATGGCAATTCCGCAGCTGAGCAGCAGCTCATCAAGAGTCTGTTTCCCCTGGGTATTGTCCAGGTACCCAGGGCATATTTAAGGTTCCGGCTTCCTGTAACCGATGACTTTTCTCTGCGGGTCACCTCCGGTATTGACCGGGTTACCTGGGGGGTTGGTTCGGTGCTCAATGCCGGGGACCTGATATTCAAGGCAGACCCTGACAATAATGCAGGGCTGCTCACCTTTGATGAAGTGCGGGATGAGACAGCTATGCTCTTTGCCTTCTATGCGCCTCTGGGACAGCTCAACTTCCTTGAGACGGTGGTGCTGCCGGTTGTGGATGAGGTGCCCCGGGCGGGGATACGGCTCTACAGCGCCTTTGAGCAATTTTCCCTTGAGTCTTCATATCTCTATGACGGACCCGCTTCGGAACATGCTGTGGCTGTTTCACTCCAACGATCACTCTTCGGGGCTGATGTCTATACAGGGGTGTCCCTCCAGGGAGATTTCAGCGACAGCGATTCGATCAAGGAGGGGTTCACCATCACCGGCGGCGGCATCTACTCCTGGCGCATCGGATATGACCAGCAGATCAGTGCACGAATTGAGGCTATGGTACGACCCGGAAGTGACAGCCTGCTGAAACTCTACGGCGATATCGGGTATGTACCGAACAGGACCGTCCAGCTGATCCTCCGGGGAATGACAGAACCGGAGAAACAGTGGGATTCATCTCTTATGGTCGGTGCCAACTGGAACATCTTCCAGGGCTTTCATATCCAGGGGGCGGTGCTCAGT
>SKJE01000160.1 GCA_007116075.1 Spirochaetia bacterium | reverse complement strand
TCTCAATCGATGCCACTGGGCCTGGACGAACAGTATCGGCAGCAGCAGCGCGAGGGTTAGCTGATTGCCCTGGGGATATTCCATGAACAGCCGTATGATCAGGACTGCTGCCCCTGCAAGGGAGAGAATCCTCCAGAACAGTACGATATGCTTCATAGGATGCATCTTTCCCCGGGCCACAGCGATGCCCCAGGGGATGAGGGCAAACCAGAGGGGATTGACCATGAGAGCATTCAGGTTGCCCCGGGTCACCTCATGGTCGGTAAACCACATCATCACCAGCAGACCCGTTCCCAAGAGACCGAAAAGCAGTCCCAGAACTGCCTGGATGATTCCATAGGTACGCAAGTATCTTCTGGAAAAAAGCAGTAGTCCCGATACAAGGATGCCCGTCAGCAGAAACCAAGGCCAGGGGGACGTATACGTTTCAGGTATAAGTGATCTGGTCTCAGGGAATTCCAGCACCGTGACCGTCTCACCGGCCAGACCGGGAAACTCCAGTACCGCCTGCTCCAGTTCAAGTGGCAGGAACATCTCATCCCACCGTGTAATGGGTTTGTCAATTTCCGGTCCCTGAAGAAAATTAAGCAGCCAGAGCATGGGATAGGAATTTCCGGCATGCCTGCTGAAGTGTCCCCGATAGGACATCCGGCCCTCCTGGGCTGATGACCATTGATAGAATGCGCCCCCCAGGGCATCATCTATGATATCCCTGATTCTTGTAGCACAGTTGTCTTCATAATGGTGGTACAGATACGTATTCCTGCCGGGCTGAACCTCCTCATTGAGAAAAAAGGCCATCTTGATGCGCTTCTCCTGCGGTAAATTGAGGGTAATAACCCTCATGTCCCGCTGCTGCATCTGGGCGGCATAGACCTGGCGTCGGGCCGAGGAGGCCAGTTTTGAATAGATCAGCCTGCCCTGGGCAAAGTTCAGGAAGAACTGTTCCTGCTCGAAATCAAATACTCCGTAGTCATAGACGAGAGCATCTCCGTTGAGGGAATCATCCACCATGAGGGCACTGTGGCCGAACCAGACATACACCGGATCATCCTGACCGAGGATGACCAGCCTGATATCAGGGGCATCAGAGGAAAAGAGGGGCAGAACGAGCATGAGAAACATGACGGTTGCCAGTAGTCTGCGGTGCACCATAGCTATCAATACCGCGGTTTGACAGTTTGGTCAAGCGACATATCTCTTGACCCAAAAGAGTGTAAGGGAGTAAGGTGGCTTATGGGAAAGCATACACTCACTGAATTGGCAGAAATGTGGTACCGTGACCACGACAGAAACTGTGCAGAGGCACTGCTGTGTGCAGGACAAGAGCACTACCAGCTGGTACTTACACCGGAGGCACTGCGACTGGCAGGAGGTTTCGGGGGCGGTATGGGCATCGGCTCTGTCTGCGGAGCACTTATTGGATCCCTCATGGTGATGGGTCCTCTTTTTATAGCAGAGCGATCCCATGAGAGTGAGGACATAAAGGAGATTCGCCTGCGGTTCTTTGAACTGGCAGAACAGCGGATGGGAAGCCTGGACTGTGAGAGTCTCAAGGAACGGTATCACCGGGATGATGAGAAGTGCCTGTATGTGGTTCATCTGGCTTCAAAGATTCTCGAAGAGGTGGTAGATGAGTTTTCTCATCTGCGGAAATAAGTCAGAGCTCCATATCCCGGGTTTTGCCTTGATGCTCCTGATTAATATAGGAGAGCCACTGATCAAAACGGTCAGTGGAGTTAATATTCTTCTCAAAAAACTGGTTCAGCAGCTCCAGGCGCTGGATAAAGTCGCCGTCGATCACATGTTCAATCCTGCAGGCTGTCTGTTCCGCATCATCATCGGTAAACCGGAGCACCTCCTGCAGAAATGTCTTGATCGTAACATGCCGGTTGGATACCTGCACGGCTATCTCCATGCCCTTATCCGTCAATGATATATAGGAGTTTTTCTGGTAGTTCACCAGCTCCTTTTCCCTGAGCAGCTTCACCGCATTGGTGACCGAGGGCATACGCACATCGAGCATGTCCGCTATCTGCTTTACCCGGGCTACTTTGTATGTTCTCTCAAGTATCAGGATCGCCTCAAGATAATCCTCAAGACTCTGTGATAACTCATGTTCTTCTGCATTCATAAGGATAATGTACCCAATTCCTTGTCGGTGTGCAACCTCCGGGAGTGGAGCCGATGAAGTACTACACCCACACCTTATAGAATCCTCCCTGGGAGTCGACGTGAACTTCGGTTCCGTAGAGCAGACTCAACTGGTCTCTTGTGAAGAGGGCGTCCTTCTTTCCGTCTGCAATAATCCTCCCGTCCTGCATATAGAGGATCCGATCCATGGCGGGCAGTACATCCGCCAGGTCATGGGTGGTGATGACTAGGGTTTTACCATTGTCTATCAGGTGCTCCAGGGCACTTCGCAGGGTCTTCTGGGCCTTGAGGTCTAGGTTATCCGAGGGTTCATCGAGGATGAGCATTTCGGGGTTGGTCACCAGGGCCCGGGCAATAAGCACCCGTCGGGCCTCGCCGGAGGAAAGGCGGTACATGGGGGTATTTCTGTAGCGGGTAATTTCAAGGAGTTCCAGTGCCTGTTCCATGGACTCCTCCATCCTCCGGGATATTCTGTGCTGCCGGTGGAAGATACCGATGCTGCTGAAGTACCCTGAGAGCACCACTTCCCGTACAGGGTAGGGGGTATGGCACATCCGCTGGAGGTCCGGGGTGACAATGCCGAGCCTGCTGCGAAGGTGCTGCACGTCCCAGGAGGTCTCTCCAAAGAGGCGAACCTCCATACCCGGCTGCTGCAGGGGATGCATTTCCTTGGTGAGCACCTTCAGGAGAGTTGACTTGCCCGCTCCGTTGGGCCCGATAATAGCGGTGTGTTCCCCCCGCCTGAGGGTAAGGCTGAGATCTTTCAGCAGGGCATTGCCCTGACGTTGTACGGTTATATTGTTCAGAGATATCATAGGGGGGAGTATACCCAAAGAGGGCCGGGTGTGTCATCAGCACCGGAGAAAATCAGCTAGAACCTTTTTGTATAGATATGGCAGTAGGGGGTAGAGCCCTTCCGGTCATAGTAGTGCTGATGATATTTCTCCGCAGGATAGAACACATCTGCCTGCTCCAGTCGGGTCACCGCATGGATTCCCTTTTCGGCCAACCGGTCAATTAATTTTTGAGCAGTAACCAGTTGTTCCTGGTTTTCATAGAAGATGACCGACTCGTATTGGGAGCCAATATCGGGACCCTGGCCGTCCTCCTGTTCCGGGTCATGGGTTTCAAAATATCGGATGGCTACCTCTTCATAGGAGATCACTTCAGGGTCAAAAAGCACCTCCACCGCCTCAACATGGCCGGTGGTGCCGGTGCACACCTCCTGATAGGTCGGATGTTCCCGGGTTCCTCCTGCATACCCCGCAGCACTCAGCAGTACCCCGTCAAGGCGGTCAAAGTGATACTGGGTGCCCCAGAAGCAGCCGGAGGCGAAGATTGCCCGTTGGACCTTCACAAAGGTTAGTGACAGGGAATTCACACAGTGGCGGGTGTTCTTTTCGGTATACCCTTCTCCCGAAAACACATGGCCCAGGTGTCCGTCGCAGGAGTTGCAGGTAATCTCCGTGCGCACCCCGTCGGCATCGGTCTGGTGATGAACCTTACCGGGGATCTCATCGTCGAAGCTTGGCCACCCGCAGGAGGATTCAAACTTTGCATCCCACCGATAGAGAGGAGTTCTGCACTGTCTGCAGAGATAGAGTCCCTCTTCGAAGTGATTCCAGTAAGCTCCTGAGAAGGGTCGTTCAGTTCCCTTATCCCGTATAACATATGCTTCTGCCGCATTCAGCGGCTGCTGGTGTGTTTGTTTCATAACTAAAATATAGTCACAGTTGTGCTATAGGTTCAAGAAAAAAGAGCCGGCCCCGAAAAGGGGTCGGCTCCTCATGGGCAGTATATGCAGCTTACTTGTAGAGAGGACCAAAGACTTCACATGCACGGTAGTCAGCTCCCTCGGCATCCATGCCGAAGGAATTCCATGCGGCAGGACGGAAGAGGGTATCGGAATCCACATTGTGCATGCACACGGGGATTCTCAGCATGGCGCAGAGGGTAATCAGGTCAGCCCCGATGTGGCCGTAGCTGATCGCCCCGTGGTTAGCTCCCCAATTGGCCATCACTGAGTAGACATCCTTGAAGGCATTGCTGCCTTCGATGGTTCTGGGTACAAACCATGTGGTAGGCCATGTCGGGTTGGTCCGTTTGTCCAGGATATCATGCACTTGTATGGGCACATCGATGGTCCAGCCCTCGGCGATCTGCATGACCGGTCCGAGACCCTTGACCAGATTGATCCTGCTCATGGTCACGGGCATATTTCCCTTGGTCTGAAAATCGGATGAGAATCCTCCTCCCCGGAAATATCCGCCGTCACCGACACAGAATTCTGTAGCTTCAAGGCACTTTTCTACATCTTCCTTGGTGATTTCCCAGTAGGGCTTGATCACCGGACTGCCCTGTTCGTCGGTCATCTCACCGGTTGCATCCAGGCAGGTAGATCCTGAGTTGATCAAGTGAATGAATCCGTCTGAAGCGGGGCCGACGGGCTTCCAGCCGGTAACCCGCTGTATGGCAGCCGGGGACCAGTAGGTACGGACGTCGGAGAAAATCTGGGCCCGGTTGGTTAGCAGTTTGCCGAAGAGCATAGATATTCCGTTGAGGCAGTCGTTTTCGGTTGCCATGATGAGGGGCTCCCGAATGCCGTTCCAGTCAAAGGATGAGTTGAGGAATATCTCCATGAAGTCGCCGTTCGGCCAGTGGTCGGTCCACTGCCGCTGTCCCTGGAACCCTGCCGCTATGGCATTGTGTCCCATGGCCTCCTCTTCCCGTCCAATGTCGTTGAGCTTCGGATTACCGATCATGAGATCCCGGCCGATCATGGCCATCTTCACCACATACTCCCAGTCGGCGTCGAGCTGTTCCCGACTCCTCCGGTACTCCGGAGGATTGACCGTGTCCTCCTGCTCTCTGCAGTTCTCCCGTACCCATGCGAGGGCGCGTTCGAACTCTTCCTGGTCATAGATCTCTTCCTCAACTCTTCGGGCAATCTCGGTCATATCCTTTACTTCCGTACGCATGCCGAGGTACTCCTGGAGGAAATCCTGGTCTACAATAGACCCGGCGATACCCATGGAGCATCCGCCGATGGAGAGGTAGCTTTTGCCGCGCATATGTGCCACCGCGAGACCAGTCCTGGCAAAGCGCAGGAGTTTCTCCTTTACATCCCCAGGGATGGTATTATCGTCTGCTTCCTGGACATCCCGTCCGTAGATACCGAAGGCGGGCAGGCCTTTCTGGGTATGGGCTGCAAGTACCGCCGCAAGGTACACCGCTCCGGGACGCTCTGATCCGTTGAAGCCCCAGACCGCCTTTACGGTCTTGGGATCCATATCCATGGTCTCGGATCCGTAGCACCAGCAGGGGGTGACCGTGAGGGTCACGGCAACCTGCTGCTTCTCAAACTTGTCCTGACACTGTGCTGCCTCTGCAGCCCCGCCGATAGTGGTGTCTGCAATCACGCACTCCACGGGATGTCCCGAAGGGTGTTTCAGTGTGCTGCTGATGAGTTCTGCCACTGCTTGTGCAAGACCCATAGTCTGTTCTTCCAGGGATTCCCTGACTCCCCGGCGCCGGCCATCTATGGTGGGTCGGATGCCCACTTTGGGTAGGGATCCCTTTGGATGATACACCGGTTTGGTAACTGAATAATTTTTTCCTAAATTCACTGGCGGCCTCCTTGAACCTGTGGTACAATGAATGTAATCGATTACATCTTCGCACGGATTTATCTTCGCCGCAAGGGTGAATCGATTGATTTTTTCTGCAGGAGGGGTAGTATGCTTAAAGGTATTTCTTCAATCATTTCACCGGAACTACTGAAAATCCTCATGGAGATGGGCCATGGTGATGAACTGGTCATCGGGGACGGGAATTTCCCCGCCGCTGCATACGCCAAGCGGCTGGTGCGCCTTGACGGTCATGGTGTCCCGGATATTCTGGAGGCGGTCATGCAGCTGTTTCCCCTGGATCAGTTTGAGAGCAAGCGGGCGTTTCTTATGGAGGTGGTTCCGGGAAGCAAGGGTTCTGAATCGGGGGACCCTGTGATCTGGAACACCTACCAGGAGATCATTACTAAACATGAATCAGACTTTTCCGGATTCGGTCATATAGAGCGGTTTGCCTTTTATGAACGGGCAAAACAGGCCTATGCCATTGTGGCTACCGGTGAGCAGGCGCTCTATGCAAATGTCATTCTCAAAAAAGGTGTGATATCATAATTTATGGGGAGAGTTAAGTCAGCAACTATAAAGGATGTCGCCCAGGAGGCGGGGGTTTCAACAGCAACAGTTTCACGGGTGCTCAACCACGATGTGAAGGTCTCCGCCGCCACGAGACAGGTGGTTGAGTCCGCTGTGGTGCGTCTGGGCTACCGGGTGAATCCTATAGCCCGGAGCCTGCGCTCCAGTGATACCCATACGATCGGTATTATCTCACCGGAGTTCCGCAACGACTTTTTTATGGCCGTTGCGGAAGGAATCGAAGGGGTGCTTCGAGATGAGGGGTATACCACCTTCATTCTGAATTCCCGGGAGAGTATTGACGAGGAGCGCTCCCGGATGGAGCTGCTGGTCCAGAAGCAGGTGGACGGGGCGATCATCATACCGGCGGGAAACAGGGGAGATCACTACCAGATACTCAGTCGGGAGGGAATTCCCTATGTACTGGTGGACCGGTACATTGAGGGCATGGAGGCTGACGCGGTGATTACCGATAATATCAGGGGCGCTTTCCTTGCGGTGCAACGGGCCCTTGATGACGGGGCCCGCCGCATCGCTATGATATCCGGGGATCTCAACATCTCTTCCGCCCGGGAGCGGTTTATCGGGTATGAGCGGGCTCTGAAAATATACCAGCTTTCGACAGCCGACCAGGCGGTGTACTACGGGGATCTGCACATTGAAAGCGGCTACAGAGGGATGGAGGTGATCCTGAAGGCTGATCCGGAGACTACCCATGTCTTTGTGGCAAACATGTTCATGCACTTAGGAGCACAGCAGTTTATGGCGGAACATCCCCAATACGCCTCCAGCATACGATTCATAGCCTTTGACCAGCTTCCCCTCGGGGTACCGTGGATCCATGAATACATCACTGTTCGCCAGCCCCTGGAACTCATCGGCACCACCGCCGCCCAATGTCTGCTGGAGCGAATACGGGGAACCAATACCGGAGAACCCAGGATCTACCGGCTGAAGCCCGATATTATTGCTGCTAAGAGTAGCATTGATTAACATTTCAGCTTGTGAACTGATAATAAGAATTGTGTACAATATGGGCTTATTTGGTGAAAAACGATACTATTCGACAATGTATACTTGTTTTTTTCAATCCTCAGCAGTACCTTATTAATAGGACATGTTATACCCATTGTACGAGAATTTTGGGTAAAAAAACTTACAGTTCTAATATAACCGTGTCAGAAAGGAAATGTAGTATGGATGAAAGATGGTTGACAGTAGATGATATGTGCAAGTATCTCAATGTCAGTAATGAAACGGTTTATAAGTGGATTGATCAACGGGATATGCCTGGCCATCGTGTGGGACGTCGCTGGATGTTTAAGCAAGAAGAAGTAGATGTATGGGTCCGTTCCGGTGGTACAGCCAAAAAATCGGTTAATTACCAATAAGAAACGATCAGAATTATGTCTTAACATGATACCATGATTGATGCATGACCCTCTTGGGTAATATGGAGGGATGTCATTGCAGAGCTGCTCAAACATAACATTGAATTGGTAAGAATGAACAAAATAATGTATTGAATATGAATCTGTGACAGCAAGTGAAATCTGCTATTGTTGTTTTGGTGTATCATACTCCGGAGAGATCGGGTAAGATGCTAATACCTTACTAAAGGTGAGGAGTTGTGAAGATGAAAAGATTTTCTGATCACGAACTGTTAACACTGTTAACTTCCCTTGAATCTGATAGGGTTGAACGTAAAGAATCCTTCAAAGGCGATGTTCCTCAAAAAGCCCGGCAGGTAGTATGTGCCTTTGCCAATGATCTTCCAAACCATAATGAACCGGGTGTCCTATTCATAGGGGCAAAAGACAATGGAGATCCATCAGGATTGATTATAACTGATGAATTGCTGCGTTCCCTTGCTGATATAAAAACTGACGGGAATATTTTACCCCTTCCCGTACTATCTGTAGAGCGACGTATAGTAGATAATTCGGAAATGGCAGTTGTTACCGTTATGCCCTCAGATATGCCACCGGTAAAATATCAGGGAAGGATCTGGATTCGAACTGGACCACGTCGATCAATTGCTCATGAGCAGGAAGAGAGAATCCTAAATGAAAAAAGAAGATTTAAAAATGTTCCCTTTGATATTTATCCTGTTCCGGCTGCAGAAATTACAGATCTTTCAAAATCGGTTTTTGAGAATGACTACCTGTCTGCTGCCTTTGCGCCAGATGTTTTGGAGCAAAATGGTCGAACCTATGAGGAGCTGTTGGCTACCTGCAAGATGATTGTTTCACCAGAAACTACCACACCGACAATACTTGGCTTGCTGGCGATCGGTAAAAGCCCGCAGGATTTTCTACCTGGAGCATATATACAGTTCTTGCGAATAGATGGGACAGATCTGTCTGACCAAGTGGCAGACGAGGAGCGTATCGGCGGCACGATTGTGGAAATGCTGAGACGAGCCGAGGATAAACTCAAAGCCCATAACCGAATTGCTGTTGATATCACCTCATCACAGACACATAGAATTGAAATGCCTTATCCTCATGCTGCAATTCAGCAGATTTTATATAATGCTGTTCTTCACCGAACTTATGAAAGCACACGCGCTCCTGTACGGGTTTATTGGTTTAATGACAGAATCGAAATAAACAGTCCAGGAGGTCCTTATGGTAATGTGACAGCGGAAAATTTTGGTTCACCAGGTATTACTGACTATCGTAACCCGAATATTGGCGATGTATTGAAAACCTTTGGTTTTATTCAAGCATTTGGAAGAGGCATACCTACAGCAAGGAAAGAAATGGAAAGAAATGGGAATCCTCCTCCTGAATTTGAGACGAGCCAAAGTGCGGTTGTCTGTACATTGAGGATAAAGTCATGAAAACGCCTGTGCTGACTTTTTTCAATAATAAAGGTGGTGTTGGGAAAACTTCACTGATTTATCATCTGGCTTGGATGTATGCCAGTCTCCGAAAGCGAGTAGTGGTCTTTGATCTGGACCCGCAGGCAAACTTGACTGCCGCTTTTCTGGATGAAGACGAGATTGAAGTGATATGGGGTCAGCCGGGAAAAGGATCAACTATTTTCCAGTGTGTAAAGCCTTTGACAAGTGTAGCCGATGTAGTACAACCTATTCTCCAGAATATTGCTACTGACTTATATCTACTGCCGGGTGATGTAAGCCTGTCGGGTTATGAAGATCTGTTATCTACCGAGTGGCCCAACAGTATGGGGGATAATAATCTGTATCGCCCAATGCGTATTCTGAGTTCATTCTGGCAGGTTATGCAGATGGCAGCTCAAAAGATACAGGCAGATATCATTTTGGTGGATATTGGGCCTACTCTTGGTGCAATTAATAGATCAGTACTAGTTGCAACCGACTATGTCATCATACCCCTTGGAGCTGATCTTTTTTCTTTGCAAGGGCTTAAAAACTTGGGCCCTACGTTGAGGAGTTGGAAAAAGCTTTGGCAAAAGAGGTTAGATAACTGGAATGAAAATCACGAGAAGGAAGATTATCCACAGTTCAAGCTTCCTCAGGGTAAAATGAAACCAATTGGATATGTATGCCAGCAACATGGAGTCCGTCTGGATCGTCCGGTTATTGCCTATGATAAATGGGTGAAACAAATCCCCAATGTCTATAGAGAATTTGTGCTGGAAGAAACACCTGCAGAGCATATCCGCCAATCTGAAGATCCCTATTGTTTGGCAACAATTAAACACTACCGAAGTCTCATCTCTATGGCTCAGGAACATCGCAAGGCAGTATTTAATCTTACCTCAGCTGATGGAGCAATCGGCAGTCATTCGCTTGCTGTGCAGGATGCAAAAAAGGATTTTAAATTTCTCGCCGAAAAAATTGCAAAGAATATTGGTGTTGAATTGTAATAGTTTGAGAAGGGTGGAGTTGGTAGATGGGTTTATGTGCGGCTGGAGAACCCAGGATCTACCGGCTGAAGCCCGATATTTTTGCTGCTGAGGGCATGTCTCCCTGACGAGGGAGCATAACGAACGCTCAATGAGGCTTGGCTTGTTTCTGTGTCATGGCTGACGGTATCCACTCTGTGTAATCAAACGAAAAAACGTACTCCTCAGGTTTCTTTTCCTCTTGTATATCCCGGAGAATAGAAGTATAATAGAAAGCATAAGGAAAGCTTTTAGAAAGCGAAAAGAAACTATGATAGGACTGCAGAAACGTGAAGAGGAAATTATCAAGGCACTCCAGGAGGACGGTGAACTGACCGTCTCTTCCCTGAGCAGGCGTCTTCAGGTCTCTGTGGTGACGGTCCGGGCGGACCTGAAATCCCTTGAAGGTAAGGGACTGCTTGTGCGCACCCGGGGCGGAGCGATACCTGCCTACCATCCGGATATACTTGATAAGATGAAATCCCATCAGGACGCAAAGGAACGGATTGCCCGGAAGGCAGCAGAGCTCATCGGGGACAATGACCGGGTGATGATCACCAACGGTACCACCTCAGCGTTAATTGGAAAGTATCTCTACGGTAAGCGCAACCTCCAGGTGGTGACCAACTCCACCCTGCTGTTTCCCTATGCTCGGGTGAATCCCCAGCTGCAGCTGACTGTGGTGGGAGGAGAATTCCGTGCTTCAGCGGATGCTCTGGTGGGCCCCGCGGCGCTTCGCCAGCTGGAGCAGTTTCATGGTCGTATGACCATAGCAGGTACCGACGGGTTCACCCTTGAACACGGACTGACCACCCATCTGGTGGAGAATGCGGAGATGGTGCGGAAGATGATCGAAAGTTCATTAGTGAAGGTGCTGGCTACCGATTCGAGCAAGTACGGGAAAACCGGATTTGTGAAGATCCTTCCCCTTCAAGGCATCGATATCATAATTACAGATCATGAGCTGCCTGAAGAGGCGCAAAAGCGGATACAGGATGCCGGCATCACCTTGATGCTGGTATAAGAGAAGAGACGAGGAGCAAAGAACATGGCGTCAACAGTATTAATGCCGAAACAGGGAAATACCGTGGAGAGCTGCATCCTGCTT
>SKJE01000013.1 GCA_007116075.1 Spirochaetia bacterium | reverse complement strand
CAGCAACACCCCAGGTTTATGATAAGCTTTGTGTATGCAGTACATCCTAGACCGTATACTGGCGGAAGAAGAGGCTGCCCGGGATCGCATCCGGCAGCTCAGCAGTTCTGCGGAAGCAAACCTTCAACACACACGACGGGAGTGCAGTGAACTGGTCGAAAAAACCAAGCGGGAACTGAATGAATCGTTCTCCAAAGCCCTCCAGGAGCACAGAAAGCAGGCAGAGGATGAGCTGAAGCGGAACAGACAGCGGGCCCAGGAAGAGCTTCACGCTCAGCTTGATGCCCAGCGGGAAGCTGTTGAACAGCTTGCCCGAAAAGCGGCTGACCACATTATCCATGGGGACGGGTGTTAGCAGATGCTGCCCCGAATGCATACCTACGGATTTATCAATGCCTATATCCGCTCCCGCCTGGGAAACCTGATTACCCAAAAACTCTTTTCACAGCTCGAAGCGGCAGCCACGGTAGAGGAGGTCACCGCGCTCCTGCGCACCACCTTATACCACCGGGAGCTCCAGCTCTACAGCACCACCGGGGATATCAGGGCGGTGGAGTTCGCCCTCACCGTCCACGGGATAGACACCATGAAGAACATCCTCTCCTGCCTCAGCTCCTCCCATCACCGTTTTGCCCAGGCACTCTTGATGGAGCACGAGGTGGAAGTGGTGAAGCAGGCCCTGAGGTTCTGGTTTGACCGGACAGTCCGGGGCCGTCGGACAGGACAGATGCCTGAGTATCTCTATCGGGAGGTGCTGGTGCACAATATAGACATTGACCTGCTGATCAATGCGGAGCGCATGACCCAGCTCCATGATGCCGTAAAACATACCCCCTACGCTCAGGTCTTTACCGACCATCTTGACCTGGTACCTGCGGAGAAACAGCTTTTTCATCTTGAACTTGCTCTTGATCAGCTCTACTTCTCTGTCCTGCGGGAAGCGGTGGAAGCCATGCCCAGGGAGGATCGTAAGATTGGTGAGCGGGTACTTGCTCTGGAGGTTGACCTGGAGCAGATGATGAGAATTGTTCGCTTCACCGCCCTCTATCCCCCGGAGCAGCGGAAGGGCTGGCAGGTATTTCTACCCGGGGGAACCATAGCCGGTCAAGTACTTGATGCTGCCTATGCTGCCCAGTCTCCGGAGGATGCCTTCTCAATCCTGGCAGCTGGATGCACCTCTATGACCAAGGATCAGGGAAGCCCCTCCCGGGGGGATGTCTATGCTAAGCTCAGCTGGGTCTCCTCGCTCATTCAGGAGATTCAGCTGGAACATGCCCGGAAACTGCTGACGGGCAACCCCTTTACTGTGGGTTCAATCCTTGCCTACCGTGTACTGATGCGTCATGAGATCAACCGGCTGGTCAGTATTCTCAATACCCGGAAGGGACAGCCTGGTTCAGGAGGGATAGCACAATGATGACTCCGACACCTATGATACGGCTTACCGCTGTGGTGCTTGATGAGCACCGGCAGCAGATATCCCGGGCGCTGCTTTCCCTGGGAGTCCTCGATATGCTGCTGGTGAAGTCCCTGCCGGAGATAGATGCATCCCAGCTCAGGGAATACCCCCAGGAGGAGTCCCGGGATGACCTGCGGCAGCTGAGAAGCCAGCTCGAGGGATATCTTCACGCTGCAGAAATTGACCCCTATGAAACTCAGTTCAGGGATATTTCATCGCTGCCCCTCCTGGACAGGGCTGAGGCGGAAAAACAGCTCAAAAAGCTTTCAGAACGGACCGGAACAGTCCGTTCCCGGCAGCGCAGTCTGCAGGACGCCCTGCTGAAGCTTGAAGAGGTTGATCGTCATATTAAAAAGCCCCGCAGGAATGTGCAATCCCTTCCTTCCTACATTGTCATCAGGGAGGGTACTCCCCCCAAGGGGCAGGGGGAACGGTTTGCCCAGGCGCTTAGTGCCTATCCCTCACTCTATCTCCAGGGGGAGCAGACCGATCAGCTTATTACACTGCGCAGGGATGAAGAGTCGGTGATCCGGCTTCTCGAGCGGTATGACTGGAAGGATGCACCCTCGGGGATACCCATTGAAGAGTTACCCTTAACAACTGGGGTGGAACAGCGGAAACATGAACTGCTCATCGAACAGAAGCGTCTTGCCGGGGAGCTGAATGAATATATCACCGGACAAAAGGAGCAGCTGCTGTACCTCTGGCTCCAGATCAGGGTTCATGAGCTTACCGGAGAGATGATACGGTATTCCTCCAGGACTGAGCGGACCTGGCTGTTCAGCGGCTGGATCCCGAAACAGATGCAGACCCGGACAGAGCAGGTGCTTGCTGAGGCGAGCAGCGGAAGCTGCTGGTATGAATGGCATGAGCCTACCACAGCGGAGGATCAGGCCAGCGCTCCGGTGGAGATGAACCATCGGAAACTGCTGTTCCCCTTTCAGGCACTGGTGAAACAGTACGGCCTGCCGGCCTACGGGACTATAGACCCGACCCTGCTGGTGGCTGTCTTCTACCTCTCCATGTTCGGCCTTATGTTTGCCGATGTCGGCCATGGACTGGTGCTTCTTGGCGCTGGAATTATTGGGCATCGACGCAGCCGCGGGAAGGGGTTTCTCTTTCCCCTCATGGGATGGTGCGGTATCTCGGCTATGGTGACCGGAATCCTTTTCGGCTCCTATTTCGGGTACCCCCTCATTCCGCCAGTATGGTTTGATTATCATGGTATTGTGGAGGGCCATGCCCAGGCCGGTCCGGTCAGGAGCATCTACGATATCCTTAAGATCACTATCTACTTCGGCATCGCCGTGATATCAGTAGGACTCGTGCTCAACTGGATCAACCGCATCAGGATAAGAGACTGGAGAAAGCTGATCTGGGGAGCCGGGGGACTCCTGACCGGTTGGATCTACGCTGCGGGTACCTACGGAGCCTTCTACGCGGTGGAGAGCGGATTCCAGAGCCTTCCCGGAGGAGTATATCTCCCGATCGGTATATTCCTTCCAGTGCTGCTGGTGGGGCTGAAACCGTTTTTGCTCTCCCCCGGACCCCATCGGGTCATGAACGTGTTTCTTGAGTGGTTTGTTGAGCTTCTGGAAATCTTTTCCGGGTATCTCTCCAATACACTCTCGTTTATGCGGGTGGCCGGCCTCGGCATCGCCCACGTGAGTCTGATGACAGCATTCTTCGAGATTGCCCGCTTGATTCCATCACTGCCGGGGAGCATCGCTGTCCTGGTCCTGGGTAATGCACTGGTCATCGTCCTGGAGGGACTCTCTGCGGGAATCCAATCCCTGAGGCTCAACTATTATGAATTCTTCTCGAAATACTTTATCGGAACAGGAACTGCGTACGCTCCCATCTCCTTGAAACGGGCTGGAAGCGCACAGGATATATCAAGACATAAGGAGATACACCCATGAGTATGCAGACAAAAGCGATTGCGTCACGTTTTCGCATCCACATCGTCATTCTGGTGCTGCTGGTTATCTGTACGGCTGCGGTCTTTGCACAGACCGACACCACAAGCGGGGGGCTCACCGCAGAAGAGGCGGGGGTCAAGAAATACGGACTGATGGCAGCAGCCATTGCCTTCGGCCTCGGTGCCATCGGGGCGAGCATCGCCATCGCCTATGTGGGTTCAGCGGCCATGGGAACCCTGGGGGAGAAACCGGAACTGGCCAGCCAGGCACTGATCTTTATTGCCCTGGCTGAGGGGCTTGTGGTCTTCGGGTTTATAACCGCCCTGATGATTCTCGGGAAAGTGTAGGATATGAAATACCTGCTTATCGGAAGCGAAACAGCCGTTCTCGGATTCTCCATGGTCGGGGTCGAGGGAATACAGGCTGACAGTGAAGCCGCAGTACGACAGGCTCTTGAGCAAGCCTTCTCAGATAAGGAGGTGGGTATCGTGATCATGACCGAAACTGCAGCTGACCTGGTCCGGAGCGAGGTGAACCACTATATATTTACCCGGAGTTTTCCCCTTATCCTGGAGATCCCCGATGCGGAAACTGTTGACCGGAAACGTCCGACCATGCGGGAACTTGCCCATCGAGCTATCGGGATATCATTATGAATGAGCAGCAGATACGGCTTCTGGAAGAGATAAAGCAGCAGGCCCAGCAGGAGTGCGAAGCAATAACAGCCAGGGCGGAAGCCCAGCGCAGGGAGGAGAAGGATCGTGCTGACCGGCAGATTCAGACCCTTCGGGACAAGCATGAAGCGGAGCTGAAGCGTCAGATAGATGATATCCATTCTGCCTCCCGGCAGGCAATGCAGCGGATTACCCGTGAGCATGAACGGCTCTTTTCCCAGATGCTGTTCGAACAGGTGGAACTGCGTTTCCGGGAAATCCTGGAGGAGCATACCCGCACCGAAGATTATCGGCGGAGTCTCATAAACTGGTGCATTGCCGGTATCAAAGCACTTGAATCAGAGGAGATCCTCATCGAGGCCTCACCGAGGGCGGCAGAACTGCTTGACCAGGGAGCCCTGGATGATATAACCGCTGCAGTTCAGAACATACCCGTAGTGAAGGTGACTGCACCGCAGGAGTGCTCCGGGGAGGGTGTTGTGCTCTACAGTGCAGACCGCCGGATGCTCTACAGCAGCCTGATAACTGACCACCTCCAGCGCTGCAGTGCGCTGATCCGCCGACTGGTGCATGACCATCTTGCTGGAAGGAAGGATCTGAACCAATGAGAAGACAGGTAGGAATTGTTGATCGGGTCCATGGCCCGGTGGTGGAAGCCCGGGAGTGCCAGTCGGGAATGATGATGGAACTGGTTCACGTAGGTGAGGCCGGTCTGGTCGGCGAGATCATTAAGCTTTCGGGGAATCGTGGAGTTATCCAAGTATATGAGGATACTACAGGCCTTGCCCCGGGTCAGCCGGTCTACGGGACCGGCATGCCCCTGTCGGTGCAGTTGGGTCCCGGGCTGCTTGGTCGCATCTATGACGGCATCCAGCGGCCCCTCGTGGATCTCAAAGAGCGCATGGGGACCTTTATTTCCCGGGGAGAACAGATCCCTGCGCTGAATGGGGATGCGTTGTTTTCCTTTACTCCCATAACCACCTTGGATGAACGGGTATCCGGCGGTACGGTGATCGGTACGGTACCAGAGGGAGAACGGATGATCCACCGGATTATGGTTCCCCCTGGACTGTCGGGAAAGATCCTGTTTATAGCCGATGCGGGTTCATACCGCGCAGCTGATGAGATTGCACTGCTGGAGGATGATACCGGGAGGAAGCACTCCCTTACGATGATTCAGCACTGGCCCATACGACAGGCCCGTCCGGTTCGCCGGCGGCTGCAGCTGAGCCGGCCTCTTGTAACAGGCCAGCGGGTCATAGATACCCTCTTTCCCCTTGCCAAGGGAGGGACCGTGGCAATCCCCGGCGGTTTCGGTACCGGCAAGACCATGACCCAGCATGCGGTAGCCAAATGGTGCGATGCGGACGTCATTATCTACATCGGCTGCGGGGAACGGGGCAACGAGATGACCGATGTACTCAGGGAGTTTCCCCTGCTGGTAGACCCCCGCAGCGGTACAAGCCTCATGGATCGCACCATTCTCATCGCCAATACCTCAAACATGCCCGTCTCCGCCCGGGAGGCGAGCATCTATACCGGAGCTTCCCTGGCTGAGTACTATCGGGACCAGGGCTATCATGTGGCGGTCATGGCCGATTCCACCAGCCGGTGGGCAGAGGCGTTGCGGGAGCTTTCGGGGAGAATGGAGGAGATGCCCGCCGAAGAGGGGTTCCCGGCATATCTTCCCACCCGGATAGCCCAGTTTTATGAACGGGCCGGAGCTATGGAAACCCTCAGCGGATATGAGGGATCGGTCTCGATCATCGGTGCGGTATCTCCCCCGGGAGGAGATTTCTCCGAGCCGGTGACCCAGCACACGAAACGGTTTGTACGCTGTTTCTGGGCACTGGACCGTCAGCTGGCCAATGCCCGGCACTATCCGGCTATCGGGTGGCTTGAAAGCTATTCGGAGTATATTGACGATCTGGAAGCGTACTGGAAGGAGCAGGGTCAGGGAGGATGGATCTCCCACCGCAGGACTATCCTGGACCTGCTCCAGCGGGAAGTACGGCTTCTGCAGGTGGTGAAACTGGTGGGTCCGGATGCACTTCCCGATTCCCAGCGGTTTATCCTTGAGGTGTGTTCGCTGTTTAAGCGTGCCTTTCTTCAGCAGGATGCCTTTGATGAGGTGGATCGGTTTACGTCAATTGAAAAACAGGCAAACATGCTGAAGCTCTTACTGCAGTACTGGGATATGGGCAGCAGGGCTATCAGCCGGGGGGCAACGGTCATTCAGCTGCGGAGAATGAAGGTAGTGCAGGAGTTGATGAAGATGAAATTTCGCTCAGATGACAACTGGGACTCACTGGAAGGGAAACTCCAGCGAGCCTTTGACCGATTGGAGCTGCTCTATGAAGAATCCTGATGCAGCCTTGATGAAGTACAGGGAGTATCTCGGTATAGACGGGATTGACGGCCCTCTGGTGGTGGTCCGGAAGACCCATCCGGTGGGGTTTCGTGAGCTCGCGGAAATTCGGGACCAGTCAGGAACCATCAGACTCGGTCAGGTGCTTGATACCTCCCGGGATGCGGTACTTCTGCAGATGTTCCATGATACATCAGGGCTAACCCTGCCCTCATCACGGGTTCGGTTTCTCGGGGAGCCCCTGACTGTGGGGGTTACCCGGGAGATGCTCGGGCGGGTCTTCAACGGGCTTGGACAGCCCATTGACGGGGGACCCCGGCCGGTTGGAGTGAGGGAGGCGGATGTGAACGGACTGCCGGTTAATCCCACCGCCCGGGTGTATCCCAGAAACTACATTCAGACGGGAGTGTCGGTGATCGACGGCATGAACACCCTCATCAGGGGACAGAAGCTGCCGATTTTTTCCGGCAGCGGCCTGCCCCATAACGAGCTGGCGGTGCAGATCACCCGGCAGGCACAAACCGCCGAGGGGAATGACAACTTTGCGGTCATCTTTGCCGCCATGGGGGTCAAGCATGATGTTGCCAGGTATGTAATCCGCTCCTTCGAGGAGTCCGGAGTGATGGATCGGGTGGCGCTGTTTCTCTCCCTGGCCGGGGACCCGTCCATCGAGCGGCTGATCACGCCCCGGGCTGCCCTGACTGCCGCAGAATATCTCGCCTACGATCAGGGCATGCATGTGCTGGTGCTCATGACAGATATGTCCAACTATTGTGAATCCCTTCGGGAGATATCGACAGTGCGGGGGGAGATTCCCTCAAGAAAGGGGTATCCGGGATATCTCTATTCGGACTTAGCAGAGCTCTATGAGCGCTCAGGAATGGTCGAAACCAGTGAAGGCTCCATTACCCAGCTGCCGATGCTCACCATGCCCAACGATGACATCAGCCATCCCATACCGGACCTGACCGGGTACATCACTGAAGGACAGATCGTCTTTGACCGGGAACTGCACGGCAGGAATATCTATCCCCCTGTAGCGGCTCTTCCCTCCCTCTCCAGGCTCATGAAGGACGGGATCGGGGAGAAAATGACCCGGGGGGACCATCCCCATCTGGCGGGACAGCTCTTTTCATCCTACAGTTATGTGAAGGACATCAGGAACCTGGCATCGGTGATAGGAGAAGAGGAACTCACCCCGATAGATAAAACCTATATGGAGTTCGGTTCCTTCTTTGAGGGCTCCTTCGTGAAACAGCGTATGGATGAAAACCGGACCATGGAACAGACCCTGGAACTCGGCTGGGAGGCCCTGCGGATCCTGCCGGTTGAGGAGCTTCACCGGATGAGTGAAGAGGAACTTGAGACCTACTTATAAAGGAATCAGGATATGAGGAACGTTGCACCGACAAAGTCACAGCAGATGAAACTGAAGCAGGAGCTCTCCTTTGCCCAGCTTGGGTATGAACTGCTCGACCAGAAACGCAACATTCTGGTACTGGAACTGCTGAGCCTGGTGGACCAGGCGGTGGACTACCAGCAGCGGGTGGAAAAGTCCCTGGCTGAGGCCTATCGGATGCTCTCCCGCTGTTCTGCGGACATGGGACAGCTGCAGATGAGCCGTCTTGCATCGGCGGTCTTTATTGAATCGGATATAACCCTGTCCCAGCGGAGGGTTATGGGTGTAATGCTGCCGGTGGTGGATACTACGTTCAGAGACCATGCCCCCTATTACAGCCCCAAAAATACCAGCGCTTGGGTAGATGCTTCTATCCGGGAGTACAAGCATGCCCTCAGTATGATGGGGCATCTTGCTGAGCTGAAGGTCTCTATCATGCGTCTGGCCGAAGAGGTGAAGACAACCATCCGCAAGGTCCATGCCCTGGACAGGATCGCTATTCCGGAGCTCCAGGATACTGTGAAGTTTATCGACGGCAGGCTTGAGGAGCATGAACGGGAGATGTTTATCCGGATGAAACGAGTGAAGCAGATGCTGACAAAACAGGAGGAACGCCATGGTACGACCAGTCCATCACATCCTGGTATATCTTGACGGGTCGGAGGAATCAATCATTGCCTCCCAGTATGCCGTCGTCCTAGCCAGGGCCCTTGATGCCCAGCTCCACGGAATCTATGTAGTGAATACCCGAGCCCTCCAGGATCTGGTCAAGGCGCATATATTCCTTGATTCAGAACAGGATGAGTACCAGCGGGATCTCGCATCAGATGCGGGACGGTACCTGTCACACCTGGAACTCATCGCCCAGCGCAAGGGGGTCACCGTGCAGAGCCATACCTGCAGCGGCACGGTGCACCAGGAGATCCTCAACTGCATCAAAGAGCAGCATATCGACCTGCTGGTGCTGGGAGAACTCTCCAGGATCCGCAGCAGAAAGGATGAATTCTACAATGAACCTGAACGGGCCATGCGCCTTGCTCCCTGCTCTGTACTCATTGCCAAGGATGAGGAGTATATCAGTGAGCTCTATGATGCACTGTAGAAGTAAAAAGAGTCCTTAAAGATCGATTCCTAGCCCCGGCTTTCGGTGCGGAATTAGCTGGCCGTTCTTGAGGATAACTGCCTGCTGTGACGGGTCGTCGGTGAATTCCAGTGAGCCGTCAAGATCCGCATAGATGCAATTTGGGGATGCCAGCAGGGTATGCAATCCCGCTGCAATACCAAGTGCTGCTTCATCCATACTCCCCATCATCGTTTTTTTCCCCGCGGCAGAAGCTATTGCATCCATCTGCATCGCCCGCCGTATGCCTCCGGTTTTTGCAAGCTTGATGTTATAGAGATCTGCAGAACCCCTGATGATTAGTTCGAGGGTATCCTCTGGACCTAGTGTTGATTCATCAGCCATGATCGGCAGCATTCCCTGGGCAGCACTGCGCAGGAGCGAAAAGGCAGAGAGCTCTGTTTTTAGGCAGGGCTGCTCAATGAAGAGGGCCTTGATACCCGCCAGAGCTGAGATACACTGTTTTGCCTCCTCCAGGGTATATCCCTGATTTGCATCAAACACAATATCCACCTCATATCCGATATGCTCCCTGAGCCGAAGGATCTTTTCAATATCCTCTTCTATCGACTGCCCTCCCTTGAGCTTGAGCCTCTTGAACCCCTGCCGCTTCCAGTCGGCGGCTTTATCAAGGGTCTCCCTGAAAGGCTGGATGCCGATTGTAATACTTGTATCTGTAGGCCTGAACCTGCCGCCGAGATATTGATACAGGGGCATATCGGCTTTTTTTGCAGCAATATCCATAAGAGCCATATCGACAGTATTCAATGCTGTCGGCTGGTCCGAAAGTTCTGCATAAAGAGTCTGCATGAGGTGAGTTCCATTCAGCGGATCCTCTCCAATCAATAGCGGTTCTGCGGTATATGTGAGGGCATGAGCAATAGTCTTCCAGTGTTCCCCGGTAACCTCTTCATCAGGACCACCGCAGCCGTACCCGATAATTCCCTCATCCGTATGTATTCGCATAAAGACATTCACTGCATGATCGATGGTCATGTAGGCGATTGAAAAGGGCTCCTGAAGGGTCAATCTCACCGGCCATATGTCACAGGATGTGATGTTCATAGCTGTCGATCCTTCATCATACGGATAAGATCATGAACGATCTCATCCATAGTGTGAATGAGGGGATCGCATGTCGGAAGGCCCGTCTCTTCCGCAATCCGCTTACACCAGCTATCTATCTCATCCTGCTGCATCTGTTCATGGTTAATCGTGATAGCGGTCACCGGCTTTCCGGAAATCAACTCGACAGCCTGTATCTGGACATCAAGAGGATGAACCGGTGTTCCCGGTATGCCGTCATAGTCCTTACGCAAAGGTGCATGCTGCATCACGATGCCATGGGGTTGTCCGGCTGATAGTATTTCAAAACCGCCGGGATAGAGGGGATTCATGAGGCTCCCCTGTCCTTCAATAATCAGGCAATCGGGCCGTTTCTCATCCCATGCCCGCAGTATGGCATGTTCAATTTCTCCGGCGACAAAATCGTTAATTAAGGAATCCATGATTACTCCGTACTCAGCACCCTGGAGCCAGGCTGTCTGGCCGGTTCCAATGAACTCAGTAGATATACCGTGTTCCTGTAATGCCCTGACCAGTTTCCATGCGGAGGTGCGCTTACCCACCGATGAATCAGTACCGAGCAGGGCAATCCTGAAGGATTGCACCTCCTTGATTCGTCCGGTGAACGGGTGAAGCTCATGGCGCGGTGGAGTCCTTCGCACATCCCGGATGACTGATCCGCTCTTTTCTGCCGCTGCAGATATGTCGGGATCCTCGGAGATAAAGTAATGCATTCCGCAATCTACATGCAGCCCTAACGAAACAGCGTGCAGGATGTCAGATTTCATGTTGTGAGGCAGTATCCCTCCGTCAGGAGCGATGCCGAACACCATGTGGGTACTGTCTTGGTGTGTTTCAAGGGCTTCATCGATAGAAGCAACTACTGGAATGCCGTTGTGTCTCCCATCCAGGACGCTGCCAGCATCCCTGCCGGCATAGGTGCTGTCAATTACAGCTGCAACGTTGTACCGCTGGGTAAAGCGCAGGAGACCGTGGGCTGTTTTTCCCCAAGGTGTATTAAAGTACCCTTCACAATACACAATTGCTTTTCCGTCAATCATCATACCGCTCCCGTAATAGATCTTTTTTCAGGAATATAGGAGAAATCATGAAATATCAAGGGGTGGTGCTGCATCAAGCCCCTTATCCAGTATACCCGCTGAGAAGGTATGTACGTGGAGAAGATTATCATGTACCAACAAAAAAGGCGGAGTGGGGGACCTCCGCCTTGATGATAATCTATTGCCCCTTGCGCAGGATTTTGCCGTTCAATGCTCCGCTGTGCTCTCCTTTTTCAATGGTGAGTGAGCCGTTCACAATGACATATTCAATGCCCAGAGGGTATTGGTGGGGGTTGGAAAAGGTAGATTGATCAATCACTGTTTCAGGATTAAAAATCACTACATCAGCATACATCCCCTCCTTCAGCAGCCCCCGATCCTTGATACCGAGATGAACCGCCGGCAGGTAGGTCATTTTCCTTATTGCCTCCTTAAGGGAAAACCACCGTTTGTTCCGTACATAGGTTCCCAGTATCCTCGGAAATGTTCCATAGCTGCGGGGGTGAGGGTTGCCTCGTGAGAGCGGTCCCTCTGCAGCCAGGGTATACCCGTCAGAACCAAACATCGTGTTTGGGTACTGAAGCACCATCTGGAAATAGCGGTCGTCCATATCGATAAGGTCGGGGATGACGACAGGAACGTCTCCCTGTTCCTGGATCAGCAAATCGAAGATGAAGTCCAGGGGATCCTTGTCCCTGGGAAGTATTTCACCAATGGTCTTGCCTACCGCATACTGATTCTGTTCTGAGGTGATGTCACAAATAAGAATATGGTCCCAGCACTTAGTGATTCCCAGTTCCCGGGTGTAGCTCTGGTATCCCGTCAACAACTCCGGTTCAACCATCTGGCGTTTAATGATTTTTCTCAACTTCGGATCCTGCAGGCGCTTGATAAGACTGCTGATTCCTCCCTCATGCACCCAGATGGGTAAAAACATCCCTAATCCACCCTGTCCTGCGAGATAGGGGTAGAGATCAAGGGTGACATCCCTCCCGCAGCTGATCTCTTCATCAAACATAGCTAAGGTGTGTTCAACCTTTGGGGCATTGGCATCACCCATGCCCTTATGGTGGTGGATATGAAGCGGAACACCCGACTGCTTGGCTGTCTCAATGGCCTCGGTTACAGCAGTCAGCAGCCGGTCACCCTGTCCACGGATATGGGTGTGGTAGACTCCTCCCTGCCGGGCAACCATGGAGCATAATGCTATCAGTTCGTCAGTTTCAGTGCTTGCTCCTGGGGGCATGTTCAGTCCTGAGGACATTCCCCATACACCGGCATCGAAAGCCTCCTCCAGCAGCTCCCCCATATGGTGCATCTGCTGCTCAGATGCATGCCGGGTATCATATCCCATCACCGATCCGCGAATATTGTTGTGGCCCACCAGGGGAACGACATTTACACTTGTTTTCATCTCCTCCAGCCGTTTCAGGTATTCATCCATGGTCGACCATTCATAGGCAACGCAGTCAGAAAGAATAGATTTTTGTGGAATATATGAATTTCCGATTGGTGCAGCGGAGAGACCGCAGCTTCCAATCACCTCTGTTGTTACCCCCTGTCGGATTTTGCTTTCTGCTTTTGGATTAACTAAGAGATACGTATCTGAGTGGGTATGCACATCAATAAAACCGGCAGAAACCGCCAGGCCCGAAGCATCAATGACATTCGCAGCTTCGCTGCTGTCCAGATGCCCTACTGCAACTATTCGCTCACCCTTGATACCGATATCGAGTATTGTCCACGGTCTGTACAAATCACTTTGATCGGTTACATCAATTACCTGACCACCTTTAATCAGCATATCATACTTCATCTTCAGCCTCCTTTAGATATGAGAGGGGAGATGATAATACACCTATCAAAGATATGGTACCGAAGGGGAAATTGCAGTGTTATCCGAAGAACTGTTCCATTTTGTGTCCTGTAAAGGGAGTTGTCAAGAGCTGAAATCATATTTTTCAATACATGAGGTGCTCTTTTACTGGTGAAAGAGGGCTTCCATACAACAAGATCCAACGTGTATATTTTTTTTACTTTTTTTTCAATGATTTCTTGCCAAATCAAAAATCTATGTTAAGATCTATAGAATATAGAATATAGAATATTGGATATATTTTATATCAAAAAAGGGAGAGAGCATTCGATAATACATGAATGTATTGGTAACGAACTGAAATTGATTACATATCCGAAGACAACTGACAGGTAATTAAAAAAAACATTCGCTAAGAAAGGACCATTGTATATATGGAGGAAGGCTGGATTGGTAAGGCCGTCATGGGCACTCCTGTAAGCGCATCCGGGGATTCGGAAGAACCCTAAGGATACGAATGGTTGGATAAAGGGAAGTGTAGAAAGCAAGACATCCAAGGAGCACATCAATACTATGATTGATAAAGAGAACAATTGGAATCAAAAGAGATTAAAAACTGGCGTACATTTCATGCTGGGAAACTATGCCGCTGTAGAGGGCGCTCTTGCAGCGGGATGCGACTATTTTGCAGGCTATCCGATTACACCTGCAAATGAAATATCAGAGCGCATGTCCCAACGTCTCCCTGAGGTCGGCGGGGTCTTTGTGCAGGGAGAGGATGAATTATTCTCCATATATTCTGTAGCAAGCGCGGCACTTGCCGGTGCAAAGGCAATGACTGCTACCGCAAGTGCAGGATTCAACTATATGCAGGAGGGGATTGGCTATGCCTCGGCAGTTGAGGCTCCATGCGTTATCTTAAATGTTCAGCGGTGCCGAGGTGAGAATTTTGCCACCCATGCGGATGTCATGCAGATGCGTTGGGGGGCCAGTGGTGATTATGAGACGATCTGTCTTGCTCCCTCTTCTGCTCAGGAGCTTTTTGATTATACCCTTCTGGGTTTTAACCTTGCTGAGAAATATCGGAATCCGGTTATTATTATGTCAGAGACTACCATAGCACTGATGCGAGAGCGGGTTCTGGTTCCCAGCTATGACGAGATAGAGATTGTAAACCGTGCTTATACTGATCTTCAGCCTGATGCATATCTCCCCTTTAAAGCTGAAGAGAACGCACCGCCGCCGATGGCTCCTTTGGGTAAGGGATACCATACATTGTATACCTTGAACTACCACAATGAAGATGGTTCCATCGAATGGGATCCTAAGGGGTACGACAAGTTATATAAACGGATAACCGGGAAGATTTGGGAAAATAGAAAAGACATATGCAGGACCGAAGGGTATCTATTGGATGATGCAGAAACTGTGATAATTACCTATGGAAGTGAAGTTCGTCCGGCAATGGATGCTGTCAGGATGGCCAGGGAGGACGGACAGAAGATTGGTCTGCTGAAACTGGTAACAGTCTGGCCTGTTCCGGAAGAGGATATACGTGAAGTGGCCAAGGGTGTAAAGAAAGTGTATGCCCTGGAAATGAATATCGGGAAATATGCACGGGAAATCGAGCGGGTATGCAGCAGGTATTGTACGGTTGAACGAATTACCAAGAACCAGGGAATTATTCACACGAAAGATGAAATCTATCAGGCTATCAAGGGTTAGAGAGGGAGTATTATGTCAGTGAAACAAAATCCGCTAAGGAAATACATAAGAGATGGAAATTTGCCGCACTTTTTTTGTTCGGGTTGCGGATGCGGGCAGGTGTTGAACTATTTTTTAAAAGCTGTCGATGACTTGGATATGAATCTTGATGAAATAGTAACCATCGGCGGTGTCGGGTGTACTGCACGGATACCAGTATATCTTAGTACAGACACATTTCACGGTGTCCATGGCAGGACCTTGGCATGGGCTACCGGGATCAAGCTCTATAAGCCGGAACTGAAAGTAGTCATATTTGCCGGGGATGGAGATCTTGTTTCGATCGGTGGTAACCATTTCCTCCATGCAATGAGAAGGAATTTAGATGTGACGGTCATCTTGGTAAATAACTTTAACTTTGCCATGACCGGAGGCCAGGTAGCTCCCACAACTCTTTTTGATTCCATAACCATGACCACACCCTATGGAAGTAAGGAGAACTGTTTGGACATCTGCAAACTTGCAGAGACCGCAGGTGCTACCTATGTAAGCCGATGGAATACAGATAAACCAATGCAGTCGGTAAATTCCATAAAAAAAGCTCTGCAGCATAAAGGGTTTTCTCTTGTTGAGATCATGTCCCAATGCCCGACAAATTTTGGTAGATATTCGCTGAAAACTGGAGATACGAAAAAAGTACTGGACTGGATTGTTGATAAATCTGTACCAAAGGCAAAGGCGGAAAAAATGAGCAACGAAGATCTTGCCGATAAGTTTGTAATCGGGGAGTTTGTTCATACAGAAAAACCAGTATTTCTCGGTACCACGGTTTATAACCAGGACGAAAAATAGTAATACTGCATAAGCAGGACTTCTGGTATAACAATATCCAGGGGATCTGCTGGAAAGTGTTGCTGAAAGTTAGATAGGGTTACTAAAAATTTTTTTATCAAAAGAGAGGTTGAAGATGAAAAAGGTTGAGAAAAAGCTGCGAGTTGGGATCGTTGTGATCGCAACAGTACTGGCAGTAGTACTGCTGGGTTGTTCCGGCGATGGACAGGAAGTTGCAGAGACAGAACGAATTTCTGTTGAATGGGATCTACCTTCCGTTTGGGCATCCACAAACTATGTTGCAGAGAGTGTAAAAATCTTTGCTGATGAAGTGTATGACCGGACAGACGGGCAGGTGAAAATTAATATCCATTACGGCGGATCCTTGGGATATTCAGGAGCAGAAAAACTTTCTGTTGTTCGGGACGGGCTTGTACCTATTGCTGATATGCTGAAAAATGCACAGTCCGGTGAGGAACAGTTCTTCGGCATTACATCTCTGCCGTTTCTTGCTCCCGGTGTTGTTGAACTGAGAATGCTGCAGTTTTTCAGCAGGCCGGTTGAAGATCAACTGTTGGCAAAGCATAACCAGAAACTGCTGTTCCAGGTACCCTGGCCGAGTCGCAACGTATATTCCAAAGAGCGGATTGACACAATTGAAGATCTTCGCGGATTAAGAATCCGGGTAGTAAGTCGAGAGGATTCTGAACTTCTGTCTCTTCTTGGAGCAACTCCTATTCAGATGCCCTGGGGTGAAGTTGTGACAAGTTTGGCAACAGGTGTTATCGATGGTGTTGCAACCTCAAGTTCTTCAGGCGTTGACGGAAAATTCTGGGAATTTACCGGCTATGCAAGCAGGTGGAACTGGCACAGTTCTGAAGATATGATCACTGTGAATCTGGACGCATGGAATGACCTGCCCCAGAATATCCAGAAGATTATTGAGGAGACTGCCCGGGAACTGGAACCAATGTTTACCAAGATTGCGCTTCAGGACAATGATGAGGCAGAACAGGTACTCATAGATAACGGTATGGAAATCTATGACCTGGATCCTGAATTGAAAGCCGAATTTACTGAACGGTCAAAAGTTATCTGGGAAGATTTTATGGAAGATGTTCCTGCATCCAGAGAAGTTATTGAGAATTACATGTACGTGATGGGCCTGTAGATCGTCTATACATCAACAGTATATTGCTTTAAGAAAAAAGAGGAGAATAGGTTTATGAAAGATAAGGTGATAGTATCAGCAGTACAGATGTCAACAAAATGGCTTGATGTCGAAGCAAACCTGAGTTTTATCAAGAACTCAATAGCTAAGATCAAGAAAGAACAGAATGCTGATCTGATTGTGTTTCCGGAGCTGTCTAATGCAGGGTATATCAAACATCGGGATAAAGTATTCGGCCGTGAATTTATACAGAAAGCTGACACGGTTCCCGGACGGTTTACTGATGAAATCTGCAAGGAAGCTAAACGAAACGGTGTCTATGTAGTGGTGGGGATGGTCCAGCTTCATCCTGAAATACCAGGCACCCTCTATAACTCGGCTGTGCTGATTAATCCAAAAGGTGAAATCGTTGGAGTACAGCACAAAATGCATATTCCCGGTGAAGAAAAACACTATTTCATCAGCGGAACTAACTGTGAGACCTACAAGACAGAGATCGGCAACATTGGTATTTCCATCTGCTATGACGGCCAGTTTCCTGAATTCTCCAGGACACTCGCTCTTCAGGGTGCAGAAATTCTCTGCATGATCTGGAATATGCCGTCATTCTCAAATCCCCCTGATTTACTGAAGTATATCTCTGCTACCAGGGCGGCAGAAAATAGGATGTTTGTTGTATCTGTAAACCGTGTTGGTGTTGATGGAGACATAGACTTTTTTGGACACAGCGTGATATCTGATCCCATTGGGAATATTCTCGCTGAGGCAAAGGATGAGGAAACGGTCATTACGGCAACCCTGCAGGAGAAGGTTCTGCTGGAGGAACGAATCCAGCAACCGGTATTCCGGGACAGACGGCCGGAAATGTATTCTTATCTCATGAAAAATATGTAGAGAACATGAATCAAGATTAGAAAGGGGCTTTGCGCTTCACCTGCTGCTCCGCCGGAGCAGCAGGAATATTGAGACGCTTAGCCCCCTGTTCCTTATTAGTGCTCACCTAATTGGGATGAGCATTAGACAGGGAACACTGAACCCATGCAAGTGACGTAATGAGAGCTGGAAGCAGCGGGAGAGTTATCGGAATGAATGAAGACCATCTTCAGAAGGGAGCAGACATCATTATAGATATCTGCGGTGCAGTAGAACCCAGCGAACGGGTTGTGATTGCCACTGATGATAAAAAGAAAGATATTGCGGAGATTCTTTTCAGGGCGTGCAAGCGTAAGGGTATTGATCCAGTTGTGGTTTCTATGTTCGCCAGGACAAATCATGGTGAAGAGCCCCCTGCATCCTATGCGGCTGCCTTGCAGAACGCTGATGTTATTTTTGCGGCGACCCATTATTCTTTGTTTCATTCCAATGCACGGATTGAGGCCTGCAATGCAGGGGCTCGATGGGTGAACTTGCCCGGATATACCAAGGAGATGCTCACAGAAGGGGGCCTCTTCGTAGATTTTCCAGGGCAGCGAAAGAAGGCGGAGAGAATTGGTGCATACATCACCGACGGCTCACAAGTCCGCATTACAACAAAGAAGGGAACCGATATTACCTTCTCCATAGCCGGGAGGGAAGCTATTGTTGAGCCTGGAATTTCTGACAGGCCGGGTATGGTGAATTCCCCGCCCGATATCGAGGTCTGTATTGCTCCTGTAGAAGGCACTGCCCAGGGTAGGATTGTCATAGACGGCAGCATCGTGATAGATGAACTCGGTCCCGTGGCTGAAGATGTGGTTCTGGATGTGCGCGACGGGATGGTAGTGAATATTACCGGTGGACGTGAAGCCATGGTATTCAAAAAAAACCTGGAATCAGCGACGGACCAGATGGTCAGAAATATCGGCGAATTCGGCATTGGACTGAATCCTGAATGCAGGATCTGTGACAGCATGCTGGAGGCGGAAGGCGTTCTCGGTACCATCCACTTTGGAATCGGTGATAACCACACCATGGGAGGAACCGTTGAAGCATCAATGCATACTGATGTAGTGATTATGGATCCGACGGTGTACATAGACGATGTGCACGTCATGGAGAACGGGGCTCACTTATTAATTGACTGATGATTTGTTTTTTCCGGAAATATTCAGGCAATGCTGCTTGAGCAGTGCATGCGGGAGATGCCCTTTATGAAAAGGAGCCACAAAACATGTGCGTATGTGCTGCTGGTTATTATTGCAGGATTGCTGGTTGTACTGCTGGATATTACGGCAGATGATGAGGCACTGAAAGAGAGGAACAGAAACGTGCTTATTGAATGGGACTTGCCAACAACTTCTTCCTCTGCAAATTATTACAGCGAGTGCCTCCGCTTGTTTGCAGATACCGTGTATGACCGAACAGATGGGCAGGTGATCATCCACATTCATTACGGCGGTGCCCTTGGGTATGCCGGCACGGAGATGATATCAGTAGTTCGGGACGGACTTGTTCCTCTTGCAGACATGGTGAAACATGCACAATCCGGCGAGGAGTCCTTTCTCAGCATGACGGCATTGCCGTTTTTGGCTTCTGACTTCATCCAACTGCGGATGCTGCAGTTATTTGCTCAGCCGGTAGAAAATCAGCTTCTGGAAGCCCAGAATCAGAATGTGTTATTTCAAGTTCCACGGCCGGGGCAAATCGTATACACCCAGGAACCGGTTCAAAGCATTAAAGATCTCAAGGGTCTGCGAATGCGGGTTGTAAGTCGAGGAGATTCCCAGTTGTTTTCCCTGCTCGGTGCAACCCCTGTTCAGATGCAGGAGGGGGAGGTTATTACCAGTTTAGCTACGGGACTGATCGACGGAGTTGTCGCATCCAGTTCAGTTGGTGCAGACGGAAAGTACTGGGAAATAACTCGTTATGCCGGGAGGTGGAACTGGCATAGTTCTGGGAATGTAGTAACTGTGAACAAAGATGCTTGGGATGCCCTGCCTGATAACCTGAAACAGGTGATTGAGAAAACTGCCCGGGAACTTGAACCGGTCTTTACCAGACGGGCAATACAGGTCAACAGGGAGGCTGAGGAATTGCTTCGACTCAATGGTATGACCGTGTATGATCCCGAAGGTGAACTGATGGATGAGATCCTGAACGCTTCCCTGACCATGTGGGAAGAGGCGAAGCAGAAGGACCCCAGGGTCAGGAAGGTTATTGCAGATTATTTGTCTGTTATAGACCGCAGCCATGCAGGAAATACTGTTGTACCAGCGGTGCATGGTAACCATTAATATATAATACTGGAATATAAAGGTTTCAAAAAAAAGAGGTGAATCAATGAGGGGAAAAATTCTTTTAGTTTCCAAAGTGCTTGACTCAATAACAAAGAAGATGAATGGAATAAGCTGCATACTGCTTGCTGTCATTACACTGTTCATCTTGGTTGAAATCATCGCCCGACGATTTTTCAACTATGGATTTCACTTTATCCTTGAGGTTAATACCTACATGCTGGCAGCCGCCTGGTTTCTGTCAGCTGCATATACGTTGCGAACAGACGGTCATATACGGGTAAACATTCTCACCGGAATAGTGAAAAGTGACCTGGCAATTCGGATTCTAGATATAGTTGCAACTGTCATAGGACTCTTGATCTGTATTGTATTCTTTCAGGCCGTGTTCCAGATCTTCTGGGACTCTTACACATTGAAGAGGGTTTCCTACAGCGCTCTACGGGCGCCGCTGTATATTCCCCAGTTCTTTATCATGTTCGGTATGGGCGTCATGCTGCTGCAGATGATTATGCGGCTTGTGCTGCTCATTATCAATGAACCACCGGATATCGATCTCAAGAGTAAAAAATAACCTTCAGGAGTGTCAAAATGACTTCAGTATATGTTGCTGTATTATTATTAATCGCTATTCTCGGAAGCACCGTTTGGGTTGGTCTTGGATTATCTGGTGTGGGGATCGTATTGATCAGCATGTTCAGGCCCGCCATGCCCTATATGCGCCATCTAGCTATTAGTATCTGGAACACGTCGATTACGCCGACCATGATTGCTCTGGCTCTCTTTATTCTCATGGCGGAAATTCTCTTTCGAACCAAACTCTCAAATATGATATTTACAGGGTTGGCACCCTGGGTGAACTGGATACCCGGAAAACTTGTTCACACCAATGTGATTGGTTGTACCCTCTTTGCCGCAGTTTCCGGATCGTCCGCTGCTACTGCAGCTACTATTGGAAAGGTAACACTCACAGAGCTTGATAAACGCGGATATGACCATACCATTTCTATCGGAAGTTTGGCAGGAGCTGGTACCCTCGGATTTCTTATACCCCCAAGTACCATGCTGATCATCTATGGAACACTTGCTGAGGAATCTGTACTTAAACTGTTCCTTGCAGGTTTTATCCCAGGGCTGATTATCATGGTGCTGTTTATCGGGTATATCATTGCATATTCCCTTATTAAAAAGGGAGTAGCCCCTGAACAGAAGTTTACCTTTACTGCCAGTCAGCGAATTAGGAGTATCATCGATCTGGGCCCTATTGTATTTCTTATTCTTCTGATCATGGTGGCCATGTACGGTGGATATGCCACCCCGACAGAAGCAGCAGCGGTCGGAGTGCTGGGAAGTATGTTAATCGGACTCATGCAGAAGTCTCTGACTATCCAGGCAATGAAGGATGCGCTTATGGCAGCGGCACGAACTGTATCAATGATTGGGTTCATTATTATCGGTGCTGTATTTCTTTCCCAGATTATGGGTTTTCTGGCCATTCCCTCACTGCTGGCAACAAGGATTGCTGCGATGAACTTGAGTCCCTTTGTGCTCATACTCCTGCTTATGGTTATGTTTATCTTTCTTGGATGCATCATGGACGGTATGGCGATCCTTGTCATGACGCTTCCCATAACGTTACCGCTCATTGAACAGGCAGGATTTACGAAAATATGGTTCGGTATATTTATGGTAATAGCAATCCAGCTTGCCCAGATTACCCCGCCGGTAGGATTTAACCTCTTCATTATTCAGGGGCTTACGGGAGATAAAATTGGGAAGATATCCAAGGCGGCATTACCGTTTTTTATCATATTGGCTCTCTTCTCGCTTGCAATAGCGATTTTCCCGGAAATAGTGACGTACATACCTGATCAGATCACGTTTGCCCGGCGATAGCGCCCGGTAACAGTTTCAGACAGATAGGGTGCTGGTATAAGAATATGAAAGGCAGGTATATATGAGATCAGTTACAGGACGAGTTGTCCGGGTTAACTTAACGAATAGGCGTATAGACTATGAACAACCCGACGTTTACAAACAGTTTATTGGCGGTAGAGGTGTCGGCTCATATATCCTCATGCGTGAAGTTCCAGCTGATGCTCATCCATACAGTCCTGAGAATATTATAACGTTAAATACGGGACCGCTGACTGGAACACTGTCACCAGCCTCCGGGAGAATCAGCATAAGTACAAAAAATGCGGCGACCGGTGGAGTCACCTTCGCAAATGCCGGGGGATTTTTTGGCCCGGAAATGAGATATGCCGGCTTTGACCACATCATTATCCAAGGTGCATCGGATGAACCGGTGTATCTGTTCCTTCATGACGGAGAAGTGGACATCCGTCCAGCCCACCATATATGGGGACAAGATACATGGGATACAGAAACAATCATCCGTAATGAACTTGGGGAAGAAAAAGTTCGTGTTGCGGCAATTGGACAAGCGGGAGAAAACCTTGTCAACATGGCGTGCATCATGTTTGACAGATCCCGCGCTGCAGGGTGGGGCGGCTGTGGAGCCGTCATGGGATCAAAAAAACTAAAGGCTATAGCTGTAAGGGGTACCGGCTCTGTCGCAGCAGCTTTACCTGATGAATTCATGCGGGCAAACAAACGAATATGGGACCGTATGAGAAGCACAACCACTATTCGACGGTTCAATGAACATGGAAATCTCGGTGTATCCGGAGCCGGGGGCATCTTCGGTACCGTTTCACAGAGTGTAAGGAATATGGAGGACGAGGTTTGGTCATCACAGCAGACCATGAAAGTTCGGGAGATCATGTTCAGGGAACAGTACCAGACCCGCAGGCTTGCCTGTTTCACGTGTCCCATTCAATGCAGCAGGTTTTATCATCTGCAAGAAGGAGCCTTTGCAGGACATAAGATCGAGGGCTTGAAAACGAATGTTTTCCGTGCCTTCGGACCGAATATTGATCTAGCCGACCGCAGTTATATTCTCATTGCCAATGAAATGGCTGACCGATACGGAATGAACTGTGATTCTCTCTCCGCTGCTGTGGCCTGGGCAATTGAGGTATACCAAAAAGGACTTATTGATACGTCAGTTACAGGGGGCCTGCAACTTCAGTGGGGAGATGGGGCTATGCTGCTGAAACTCTTAGAGATGATTGCACATCGGCAGGGTTTCGGAGATCTTCTTGCTGAAGGGGTCCACAAAGCATCAATGACCGTCGGTAGAGGTACTGAACAGTATGCCATGCACGTTAAAGGGCACGGCATCTGTGAGCAGGGAATGCGTTCTTTCAAAGGATGGTCTTTGGGAATCATAACCAGTACCAAGGGAGGCGGGCATTTATCAGGAGCGCCAAACACGGAACAAAGGAGAGTTGATCCGGAAACAGCAGAACGGCTCTTTGGGGTGCCCACAGCGGGAGACCCAACTACCTATGCAGGAAAGGGGAAACTTGTGGCATGGTTTGACGCATACAAGACTATAACAGATATGTCTGGTGTGTGTGTATTTGCTACGCAATGGCTTGATAATGAGTTTCTCGGTCCTGACGACTTTGCTGAACTTATTTCAGCAGTACTCGATGAGGAGATCTCCGGTGACATGCTCATGCATATTGGAGAACAAGTATTCAATATCGAGAAAGCCTTCAATACCATCCATGCGGGCATGACCCGCAAGGATGATATGCCTCCCCAGAAACTCACTTCCATACCGATATCAGGAGGTGAATTTGCAGGTGAGCTGCTGCGCATTCCCGAATGGAATAAGATGCTCGATGAGTATTACTGCAGTCATGGATGGGATCCAGAAAGTGGATTACAGACTCGACAATGTCTCGAAGATCTCGGGCTGGAGGATGTGGCTGAAAACATTGAATCTGCAGCATTATTCCCCAACTTAGAAGGGGGTAGTGATGGATAACAATAACAGTTATGTGATTGGATTTCATACAACTAAATGTACCGGGTGTCAGGCCTGTGTTATGGCCTGCTCCTATCATACAAGTAAACACTTTTCATCAACCAGCGGAGGCTGCATTGAAGTGTTTAAGCACAATGATACCGGGAATATCAGCATTGTCTATGACGAACAGTGCTGTGATATGTGCTCTGAAGAACAGGTTCCGCTGTGCATGCAGTACTGTTCATCAGGAGCTGTTATATATACACGTAAAAAAATAAAGCATGTTCAACAATAAGTGTATTGAGACTTAGGGAGGAAGCGATGGAAAAACAACGGATATCTGCACAAGTAGCGGGCATTAGCCCTTCTGCAACAGAGAGTACATCTTTTTTAGCAAACCAGCTGCGGAGGAAGGGAATTGATATTATCAGTTTTGCCCAGGGTGAACCGGATTTTGATACTCCTGATCACATAAAACAGGCTGCAGTTGATGCAATTCATGAAGGATTTACCAAGTACACTGACGTACCTGGAATTCCCGAACTCAAAGAGGCCGTTGCCCTCAAGCTGCAGAGAGAGAATAATATTACATATGATCCGGATCAGATTGTCATATCGAGCGGTGCAAAACAGGCGCTCTATGAAGTGTTTAGGACCATACTCAATCCGGGAGATCAGGTGCTTATACCTACCCCTTGCTATGTAAGTTATGCTGAACAAATAAAGCTAGCTGGAGGTGAGCCGGTATTTTTTGCAACAAAGGAAGAGAATAATTTTCGACCTCAGTTTGACGAAGTGAAGGAACACTACAGCAGTACAATTAAAGCATTTATTATCAACAGCCCCAACAACCCTACCGGAGCTGTATTTGAACGGGAAGAATTGCAAAAAATTGCTGATTTTCTTGTAGAACGGGGAGTATATCTCATAACTGATGAGGTGTATGAACACATTATGTACGACACCATGCAGCACATCAGTGTGGCTTCCTTGGGAGACAAGATTATGGATCACTCAATTGTGGTGAATAGTGTGTCGAAAACCTATGCCATGACAGGATGGAGAGTTGGATATGCCGCCGGCCCAAAGGATGTCATCCAAGCTATGGGTGATTTCCAGGGACACGCCTCTGGAAACATCAACTCTATAGCACAGAAAGCAGCTGTTACCGCACTTCTTGGGGACCAGCAGCCTGTTAGGGACATGGTTGCTGAGTATGGGAAACGGAAAAATTACATGGTGGAACGGCTCAATGCTATGCCCGGTATCACATGTCGTCATCCCGACGGAGCGTTCTATACCTTTCCGAATATAACCGGATTATTCGGGAAAACCTATGATGGAAATACCATCGAGAATGACCTGGATGCAGCTAAATTCTTTCTTGAAAAGGCTCACGTGGCAGTGGTCCCCGGAGCTGCCTTCAACAGCTCGGGGTATGTACGGTTTGTATTTGCGAAATCAATGGAAGAAATCAAAGAGGGCTTGGACAGGATTGAACAATCCCTGGATTTGCTTTCATAGGCGAATGTGTCTGTGCACGCTGCGGCTGTACAGGGTATATCACAGTTTAAGTAGATAAATATGTAGGTATTGAAATTCCAAGGAGGATATGCAGTGAAACCTATTAGTATTAGATTTAGCGGATTCGGAGGCCAGGGAATTATCCTGGTATCGGTTATTCTCGGAACAGCGGTAGTAACCAAGAAGGACCTGTATGCTGTTCAGACCCAGTCCTATGGGTCGGAAGCTCGGGGAGGCCAATGCCAGGCTGAACTGATTATCTCTTCGGAGAGAATAGATTCGCCTACCACGCACCAGAAAGATATTCTTGTCTCTCTTTTTCAGTCAGCATTAGACAGGTATATCGATACACTCAAGCCGGAGGGTACGCTGATTGTAGACCCGAAACTGGTTAACTCCTATCCCCGGGATACATACACAGTGTATGAAGTGCCTGCTACCGAGACTGCTATTCGTATCGGAAACCGGATTGCAGCAAATATGGTGCTTCTTGGATTTCTCCAGCCGATGCTGCAGATTGTCAGCGAAGAGGAAATGCAGCAGGTCATCAAGGAACAAGTAAAAGAGAAATTTGTTGATGTGAATCTGAAGGCCTTTCAAGAGGGACTTGCCATTGCGAAAGACTTGAACCCAGCATGGAGGAACTAGATGAAATTATTCGAATTCCAGGGCAAAGAGCTGTTCAAGGAATATGGTATACCGATCCAGTCTGGAAGATTGCTAACCTCACCTGAGGAATCCCTGGAGGCGCTAACACCTCCAATGGTGATCAAGTCACAGGTACTCACCGGCGGCCGGGGCAAGGCCGGCGGTATAAAGATATGGGAAGGAAATGATGATCTTCACGGTATCGTAGATCGCATGTTCAAGCTGAGCATCAAGGGTGAGCAGGTCAATGCAGTATTGGCGCTTAACAGCGTAGATATCCTGAAGGAACTCTATATAGCAATTACATTCAACAAAAGCGATTCAACCTGTGTCTTAATTGCGGGGGCGTCCGGCGGGGTCGATATTGAAAAACACGCCTTAGATGATGAACAGACTATGTCGGTCATACCCTTTAATTCCCTGTTGGGACTTTCGGAATATCAGATCCGTATGGCAGCAAAAACACTGAGCATTGACGATTATGCGACCTTCAGGAGTATTGTGCTTGGGATGTACGGCATCTTCAAGGACTATGATGCAGTGCTGGTTGAAATCAACCCCCTGGCGGTGACCCCTGACGGGTTAGTTGCAATAGACTCAAAGATCGAAATTGACAGCCAATCATACTTTCGGAATGAAGGAAAAATCAGACGTTTTGCTGATGAAGTGTTTCAGCTTACTGGAACAGATGTATTTGCAGCGGTTGAAGATACCATCACCTATGTTCCTCTTTCAGGTAATATCGGACTGGTCTCAGACGGTGCTGGTACAGGCATGCTGACAGTAGACCTGGTGACGCAATTCGGCGGTACTATAGCGAATTTCTGTGAACTGGGCGGAATCACAAACGAAGAGATTGTCTACAAAGCATTGACTAAAGCTGCAGCAGGTGAGGGCGTAGAGAAGATGCTGGTGGTTCTTATCGGTGGGTTTAACCGGATGGATCACATGGCCGAGGGGATTGTGAAGTTCAGCAAAGAGAACACAAAGAAAATTCCCTTGTATATCAGGATGTGCGGCACACTTGAGGATGTAGGAAGACGTATCATGCAGGAACATCATATTTCTATCTACGAAAATTTGCATGATGCAGTTAAAAGCGCTGTAGAAGCTGAGATGGAGAAATAAATGTCTATATATGTTGATCAACATACAAAGGTTCTTGTACTGGGAATAACAGGAAAATCTGGACGTCTGCAGACGAAGATTATGAAAGATTACGGAACACAGGTCGTTGCAGGTGTAACTCCGGGGAAAGGCGGTCAGGTTGTTGACGGCATTCCGGTATATGATTTTGTTTCTGAAGCACGTGCGCATCACCAAATTGATGCTGCCATCAGTTTTGTGCCTCCACAGTTTTTCAGAGACTCCTGTATTGAAGTAATTGAACAGGGTATTCCATTTCTTGTAGCAACAGCTGAAGGGATTCCTGATCATGATGTAGTTGATGTACTGCAGTATGCCGCGCTGACTGGTGTAACAGTTCTCGGGCCTGGTTCTGCGGGCTTAATTGCCCCCGGGAAGTGCAAGCTTGGTGCACATCCGCCACAGATGTATCAAGAAGGTAGAGTCGGGGTGGTCTCAAAAAGCGGAGCACTATCCTATGAAGTGGGTAAGACGTTAACTGAACATGGAATTGGACAATCAACTGTTGCAGCGATTGGAGGCGGACCACTGTGGGGAGTGAAAGTATCAGATATCCTGTTGAAATTTGAATCTGATGAAGAGACTGATATGATCGTGATGCTTGGTGAAATCGGCGGGACCATGGAGGAACAGGCAGCTGAGGTCATTACACACCATATATCAAAACCAGTTGTTGCATTGATTGTTGGAAAGTCTGCTCCGAAGGGCAAGTCTCTTGGCCATGCAGGGGCAATCATTCAAGGAAATAAGGGTACCGTAGAGTCTAAGGTTCAGGCATTGACCGATGCCGGTGCATATATCGCAAAGGACTCACTAGACATAGTTCGGATCATCAAAGTGTTGGAGGGAGCTAAGGTATGAAGGTGTACATAGATAGCAGAATTTGCAAAGGGTGCCAGTTATGCATTAACTACTGCCCGAAAAAGGTATTTGAACCGGGAGATGAGGTAAATGACAAGGGATTTGTTATACCGAATGTCGCCCATGAAGAGTTGTGTATTCGTTGTAAATTGTGTGAGATAAACTGTCCAGATCTTGCAATCTATGTTGAGTAGGGAATGTGAAATTCATCCGGCAGCCATAAAGCTGCCGGATGTTGGTTTTTTAGCAATAGACTCCAATAAGGTCCGCAAACTTGAGGTTTTATTGTGAAAAAGAGTGTTCTATTATACACTATATAATATTGATATTTGAAAAAGGATTGCGGTATGAAGATTAAAAAGTTGTCAATTATTCCTGTACGGGAGCAGATATTCAATCATGTGAAGGAAGCCATTATAACGGATGAATATAAGGCAGGGCAGATAATCCAGATTGAAAAATTAGCTCGCCAGTTTGGAGTAAGTGCAACCCCTATTCGGGAAACCCTCATTCGATTAGAAAACTCAGGTATGGTGAAACTGATTCCCAATAAAGGTGCACAGGTGACATCTTTTACCCGGCAGGATATCCGGGATACATGGGAGATGAGAAAGCTGCTCGAACCCTATGCTGGACGAATCACATCAGCACTGGATATCTCCTCTGAGATTGAACATATCCGGAAGATGATCACCACAATCATGGAAGAGGATTATGATTTCTATGAGTATTTACAGACTGACAATGATATTCATGAGCTGTTCTTCATCCATGTCACTAACACCTTGTTGAAGGAGACCATGGATAGGGTACACCATATCTCGATGCGCATGAGATACTTCCCTGAAGGGTTAAACAATGATTATGAATCAGTAATCAAAGAAGTTAATCTTGAGCACCTTGCAATTCTTGATGCCTTTGATGCTAAAGACCCTGACCTAGTGGAGCGGACTATTTACCAGCATATCGTTAACAGCGAGCAGAGAACACTAACCTCAACACAAGGGGAGATGGAGCGGTAATCCCTTCAGGCTCAACTCACCAGCTCGCGAAGCATGTTTTTAAGCACCTGCAGGCGTTCGCCGATTAACTCGTCATCCTTACTGATTGCCTGGGCAAAGAGCTTGATGTCCTCATTAAGCTTCTCATTGGCCGTGCAGACTGAAAAGGTCATGGCATCTCCCTGCAGACCGATTCGGTCTATCACAGGTTTTTCCGGTTGATAGAGCAGTTCAAACTGGTAGGATTCCTGCATATGCAGCCGGGCGCGGCATACCATGATCGCCAGATCCAGAACCCGGTGGAGGGGGAGTTCTTCGGACTGCCTCGACCATTTTTCCCCGGTATGGCGCCAGACTTTCGCGGAGATTTCAACGTTGCCCCGATCATTCCATTGGGCCAGGCCGAGGGAGAGTCCCTTGGCATCCGAATTGTAGGCATACCGTCCATCAACCTGTTCATAGTTTTCCACCACAAAGACCGGTTTATGCTTGAGTGTCGTTGGAATTTTCATAATTACTCCTTTACTAAATTACTAAATTAGTACATATCACAATCTGCAGGGAATGTCCAGAGCCATGAGATTGTGAGGCAGAACAGTAATCCGGAAATCGATCACTTACAGCAGCTCTTGTTTAGGCCAGTACCTATTGGTGGATATCTGTCTGTTTTGCTTATTTTATCCGGATACTTGACAGATTTGGAGAGGAAGATCTACTCTAGGGTGACATGTTCTTAAGGAGCATCATATGAGATATCTTTCTGCAGTGCTGTTCGTGGTGCTGCTGATTACCGGCTGCAGTAGCCCTGAGGAGGTCAAGGAGGGGATTAGTACACCTGATGTGTCATCTATCCCTGACGGGACATACCAGGGTCGGGCTTTTATCTTCCCGGTACGTGTAACAGCCGAAGTGGAGCTTCTGGATGGACGGATCGCCTCGATCAGTCTCCTGCGTCATTTTAATGGACAGGGTAAAGCTGCAGAAGCTGTGACTGAAGTGGTGCTCAGGCACCAGAGCCTCGACGTTGATGTGATATCTGGCGCGACCCAGTCAAGCATCACGATTCTCAAAGCCCTTGAGGATGCCCTGTCAAGAGGTTCAGATGGCCATTAATATTCTCTACCATTCAGTTACCGGGAATACGGAACGTATAGCCCGGGCTATTTCAGAGGAACTCTCCTGTTCTCTGGTAAAGGCAGGAGAGCATCAGCAGCCCATAGAGGCTGATGTGCTCTTTATCGGCGGCGCCTGTTATGCAACACAGCAGCATGATATCCATCCGGACTTGGACCAGGCAATCAGGACCCTGGATCCTGGAAAAGTTGGAATTGCGGCACTCTTCTCTACAGGATTTCCCAAGTATTCGACCGCGCTTGAGCAGATGAGAACACGCCTGCAGGAACTGGGTATACCGGTGTATCGGGATACCTTCTTCTGCAGGGGAAAGTTCTTCCTCTTAAACCGGAAACACCCTGATAAGCAGGACCTGCAGCAGGCCAGGGATTATGCACGGAATGTAGTCAGTACCATAGGCAAAAATTAACACTCCGTATTATTTTTTCTCTCATCTCAGTTGTAGAGAAGACACAATAAGAGTATAGTGCCGGTATCTTTGTTCAGTTATATCTATCTGCAGCGCGGAGAGGAGGGGAAACATGCTCTTCATCCAGTTATTTCTTCTGATCACATCAGTCCTGCTGCTTGTCTACATAGCGGTCTATGCCTTCACCTATCGGCGTGTCCCCGGTGCTACTGCGGTGGTGATGCTCATGGTTTCGGGGATTATCTGGTCAACTGGTGCCTTCCTGGAGCTGATGTCCGGCACGTTTGAAGTCATGCTGTTCTGGCGTAATATTCAGCAGATCGGGGCATTCAGCGGTCCATATATACTGTTTCTCTTTGCCGTTGAATATACCGGACGACAGCGGCTTCGTCCGGTAGCTGCTGCGGGGTTTGTCATTGCTTCCCTGGCAGTCCTATTGATTTTTACCAATGAATACCATCACATCATGCGAAGTGGGTATGAGCTTGACGGGAGCTGGGGCACCCTGGTGGTGATCAGGAGTACCTTCGGCTCAATCCTTGTGGGATTAAACTACATTGCCGGACTTTCCTCGCTGCTGCTCATGGGTTCACATATCAGGAGGGTATCTGCCGAAGAGCGCAGCAGGGTGAGACTGGTATTGATCAGTATGGTCCTGACACTTGTCGGCCCCTTTCTGAAGACTGCCGTGTTCAGTGATTTGGGCATCCATATATCCATATCAGTATACTATCTCCCGGGAGCACTCCTGATCTTCTACGCCATGAGGAAATATGATTTCTTTAATATCTATCCTGTAGCCCGGGATACCGTCTTCCAGGTTCTCAGGCAGGGTATTATGGTCCTTGACTGGGAGAGCCGCATTGTTGATATCAATCCCAGCGCAGAAGCACTGCTGGGACAGCTGTTTCCTGAGATTGAGCAGATACGAAATAAGTCTGTCATAGACCTGATTCCTGAAGATAACCGGCTGCTGCAGATCTGCTCTGAGGAGGGAGATGCGGAGATCAAGGTACTGGAAACCGGACGACACTATCTGTTTCAGAGCCACCGAATATACAGAAAAGGGATACCGGGGGGTATGGTGGTGATTGCCCAGGATATCACCCAGCTCAAGCGGCAGGAATTGGACCTGCGCAGGCTTTCAGAGACGGACAGCCTGACTGGACTCTATAACCGCAGGAAGTTCCAAGCGACTTATGAGTCTCTTTGCCATCGCAGGCCGCTGTCACTGCTCATGATAGATATTGATCGGTTTAAGCAGATAAATGATACCTATGGGCATAGTATTGGGGACCAGGTGATCAAGGGCTTTGCTGATCTGCTGCAGAGCTATGAGGCTGCCCGTCTTGGCGGTGAGGAGTTTGGTCTGTTCCTTCCGGACATTGACAGATTATCCGCATATGGTGTTGCCGAAAAACTGAGAACACAAGTTGAAGCCCAGGGGATCACTCTTCCTGACGGTAGAACTATTGCATATACCAGCAGCATTGGTATTACCGATACCAACTTGGGCGGATCGAGTTATGATCAGCTGCTGCACCAGGCCGATACAGCAATGTACCAGGCCAAGCAGCGGTCAAGAAATACTACTGTTATCTATGAAACATGACCGTCTCTGCGGCTCTTTACCGCCCTGTCAAGAACAGTTCCGTAGGGACACACCGTAGAACACCAGGCGCGCTTTACCGTCCCTGCCTGGAGGATCAGAGCAGAGGCAGTACTGCCGAGCATGAGACTTATCATGATAGTCCAAAGGCGACTGGGATCCCGGTAGGAGAGAACAACTGCCAGTGCAAAAATACCCCAGAAGAGTATAGATACAGCCCCTTTCACCCAGGGATTGCGAAGCAGATGGTAGAGTTTGTTCTTTTTTGGTTCATGCCTGCGGTAAAATGTGTCCTGCAGGGTTGCCATGGGACAGTGATCTGAACAGAAATTTCTCCGTTTTGTAATGAATGTGAGCACCAGGCCAAATGCAAATACCAGCAGCAGGGTATACCAGAGCCTGAGTACACACATGAGGATAAACACAACTGCCAGTGAGATATATTTAACCCGTTTCCGATTCGTCCTGTTCATGGGGAAAAGGATACTCAGGAACCAGAAAAGAATCAATATAGATTACAAAAATAATAATGTATACGCTCTTTTTCCAGACTCTATTTCTGGGCAACAACAAGCATCTCATAATCCTCGGTAGTCAGACGATTATCCCGTGAGAAGGCTCCCAGTTTTGCTCCATATATCTCAATGCTGTGGAACCCGAGAGACTTCAGCATCCAGGTAATTTCACTTGGTACATAATAGCGCTCGTTGCAGGTGATCTGGTGCTCCGTTCCCTCGTCATCTGTGAAGGTCGTGACATTATGGTCCCGAAAAGTCATCAGGTCAAACCCGGTGCTGGCATAGGTTGCTCCATCTCCAGCATCTCCCTCGTTATGGAACTGATCAATAGAGTGGAAGAGGGGAAAGAGTCCGTTAAGGGTAGTG
>SKJE01000119.1 GCA_007116075.1 Spirochaetia bacterium | reverse complement strand
CCGTGCTGAGCCGATGGGCTATGATGAAACTGGTGCGTCCCTTCATGAGCCTTCGGATTCCCTGCTGAATGAGCACCTCGGTTTCTGTATCGACGCTGGCAGTGGCCTCATCGAGGATAATAACCCGTGGATCATGGGCAACCACCCTGCTGAAGGAGATAAGCTGCCGCTGACCGGTTGAGAGGTTCGAGCCCCATTCTGTAAGCACTGTATCGTACCCTTGGGGCAGTCTGCTTATAAACGTATCTGCCTGGACCAGCTTGGCCGCCGCCTCTATGTGATCCCGGGGCATATCAGATCCGAAGGCGATATTCTCGGCAATAGTACCGGAGAATATGAACACATCCTGCTGGACCGGCTGCACCGTCCGGCGAAGTTCAGCCAGGGAGTACTCCCTGATATCCCTTCCATCGAGGAGAATGTTTCCACCCTGAATATCCCAGAGTCGAGTCAGGAGGTTGGCGATCGTGGTCTTCCCTGCACCGGTATAGCCCACAACTGCAATCTGTTCTCCCGGTTCTATACTGAAACTCAGGTCCTTGATCACCTTCTCGTTCTCTACATAGCTGAACTGTACATCCTGGAAGGAGATCCTTCCCTGGATGGTATCATCGACAGCTGCAGTTCCCTGGTCGGGGATGCGGTCAACATCATCCAACATGTTGAATATCCGCTCCCCCCCTGCCATAGCCGACTGGAGGACCGTAAACTGCTCCGCGATGTTTATCACTGGCCGGTAGAACATGTTGATCAGGTTTATGAATGCGATGAGCACACCCAAAGAGAGATTTGTTTCCAGCACCATGGATGCGCCGAAGTAGATCATCACCCCAATGGAGATAGAGGTAAAGAGGTTCACCAGGGGACGGAATGTAGCAAATACGTACATCTCAGCCAGGTTGGCCGAGAGCAGCTTGCTGTTGAGTTTGTGGAATACCCCGGCACTGCGCACTTCCCTGACAAACATCTGTACCACAGCCATCCCGGAAACATGTTCCGAGATAAAGGCGTTCACCCGGGAGATCCAGAGCCGTACCCTTCTATAGGAATCCCTCGCCTTTTTCCGATAGATGATCATACCTAACAGCACCGGAGGGATGGTAGCCAAGGTGATCAAGGCAAGTCTTACATCCATGATAAAGAGCACCACCATCACTCCCCCCATGAGGGCCAGGTCCTTGAGCAGAGCAGTGGCGACGGAGGTGAAGAACTCATTGATAGTCTCCACATCATTGGTGATCCGGGTCACCAGGGTTCCTACAGGAGTTCTCCCGAGAAAGGACATGGACTGGTTGAGCATATGCCGGAAGAGATCCATCCGTATATCTTCCATGACCCGCTGGGCTATGAAAGCCATAAGGAATACCTGGACAAAGGAGAAGACAAGAATCCCCAGCAGCAGCAGCAGGTAGATCAGTGCCCTGTACCTGATATTCTCCAGGTCCTCTGTCCGGAGGATTGAACGCTGTTCCTGACTCAGATCTGAAAGCTGATCTCTCGGCAGGGCTAATGCACTCTGAGAGAATCTGGCTTGGTCCCCCAGTTCTTCGATGAGTTGTTCCTGTTCAGGGGTATCAGCTCGGGATGTGAGATACCACTCACTGCTGTCAAGCCGGTCCTCCTGGATAAGTGACGCCCTCCGCTCTCCGTCAAGCCAGGAGAGCTGCTGGTAGTTGATCAGCAGCATGTCATCCAGGGAGTCCTCATCGACTACAGTTGATTCCTGCTCAAGGAGCTGGCGGTTTTCTGGTGTGTCTGTGAAGGCGGCATAGCGGGCGAGGATATCCCGGTCGATGGTCCGCTGGAGTATCACCGGTGTATAGAGTTCAGCAACGGTTGAGAGCGCAAGGGCCAGCAGAGCTATCAGGGTAAGCACCCGATAGGGAGTGAGGTATGAGATGATCCTGCGGGTTATGACCGGATCATAGCCCTTGATGATGTCTTCATGTTCGATCATCCGCTGCTCCTTTCGGCCTGCTGGAGCCGGTAGATATCCCGGTACATCCCCTCCTGTTCAATCAGATCCCGGTGGGTACCCCGCTGGATGATCCTTCCCTGGTCAAGGACAATCACTTGATGAGCATGCTGCAGGGTGGAGACCCGGTGGGATACTATGATATTGGTCTTACCTTTCCGGTACTCCAGCAGGGAGGTAAGGATCTGTTCCTCCGTCTCGGTGTCCACTGCCGACATGCCGTCATCGAGGATGAGCACCTCCCGATCCATGAGCACCGCCCGGGAAATGGTGATCCGCTGTTTCTGTCCTCCCGAAAGGGTGACTCCCCGTTCTCCCACTTCGGTATCCCATCCCTTGGGAAGCTGGTAGAGCTCCCTGCTGATAGTCGACAGTTCGGCTGCATGCTGGATCGCCTCTTCCGATGCATCAGGGTTTCCGAAGGAGATGTTTTCCCTGACGGTATCCGAGAAGAGAAAACTGTCCTGGGAGACAAAGGAGATGCTGCTGCGCAGCTGATGCAGATCATAATCATGGACATCCCTCCCGCCGAAGCTGATTTTGCCTTGAGGGGGATCAAGCAGCCGGGGCAGCAGGTGCACCAGGGTGGTTTTCCCCGATCCTGTCCTGCCGAGGATGCCCAGGGTCTCTCCTTGACTGACAGAAAAGCTGATATCCTGGAGAATCGGTTCTGAGCCGGGGTAGGAGTAGGTGAGACCGGTGACCTTTATATCGCCGGAGGGAGTAAGGGAAGTGGGTGTTTCCGGAGAGGTGATCTCAGGTTGCTCATCCAAAATGGCGTTGATCCTGGCCAGAGAAGCGGCCCCCCGCTGGATCATATTGACGGTGAATCCCATACCCACCACAGGCCACCTGAGCATGTTAAGGTAGCTCATAAAGGCGACAAAATCTCCCGGGGTGAATCGACCGTCCACTACTCCGGATCCTCCGTAGAGCAGCAGCAGGAGAATTGTCAGCCCGGAAATAAACCCTACCAGGGGGAAGAAGAGACCCCAGAGCTTCACCAGGCTCATATTCCTGTCTCTGTAGTCCCCGTTGGCATCACGGAACATCTTCTGTACGTAGGACTCCTTGACGAAACTCTTGATGACCCTGATACCTGCTGCCGCCTCACGAACCTGTTCGCTTAATGAGGCAAACCCCTCCTGGACCAGGCGGAAGCGACGACCGATGATTTTTCCGGTAAAGAGTACGATAATGGTAATAAAGGGAAGGGGGATGATTGTTACCGCCGCAAGAAGCGGATAGGTGGAAAAAAGGATAATCAGAATTGCAATTGTCAGGAACAGACCGTCCATGAAGGCCACTAGGGCCATGCCGCTGGCCATCCTGATGGCATGCATGTCATTGGTAGCCCGGGCCATAATGTCACCGGTCTTCATCGTGCTATAGAAAGAGGGGGAGAGCTTCAGTAGGTGATCAAAGAGCTGTCGTCTCATGGTTGCCTCAATCCGGCGGCTTGCTCCCTGAATAAAGAAACGCCATCCGAAACGGGCTGCTGCAACTCCGAGGGCTATCCCTGCCATGGTGAGTGCCAGGTAACCGATATCTGTAAGTGAGAAGTTCCCCTGTGCCATGGTATCAGTTGCCCGACGAAGCAGCTGGGGAATGTAGAGCTCGCCGGCATTAGTGATCAGCAGACAGAGCACCCCCAAAATATAATGGGGAAGAAACCGTCTTGCAAGAGGCAGTAATGTCCTGAATTCCTTCAACACCCTTTGGAGCTCCTAAAAAAAGGGTGAGCCTGTTAGTGCTCACCCCCTTGTCACATCACGAATATACCCTAGTTCTCGATTACTGCAAGGATATCCGACATGCGAAGTATGAGGTGTTCATCACCATCAACCTTGACACTGGTACCGGCATACTTATCGTACATCACCTTCTGACCGGATTTCACTTTAATGACATCCTTGTCATCTCCTACGGAAACTACTGTAGCAACCTGGGTTTTCTCCTGTGCTGTCTGCGGGATAAAGATCCCTCCTGCTGTTTTCTCCTCTACCTGCTCGATTTTAACGAGCACACGGTCGCCAAGGGGTAAAATGTTCATGCGTATTCCTCCTGAAACTACTGTTTTAGTATCAATGTGATTTCTTTTACTTGAATATACGCATGGGAGAGAAAATGGTCAAGAATTATGAGTACATTTCCTTAATACTATCTATAACCATGTATAGAGACCTATGGTACTGGACGACCTTGAGGGGATTTGAAGGTTCTGTACATATGGTTTTAAAGCATCATGTAGTTTGTCCATTCACTTGCCCTTTTGATCATGGTATGTGTATATTTAAACTATCATGGAAGATTGGAAAGTATCATTGGAACAGGGAAAACGGTATCTCTTTGCACAGGAATCACGAAGGGCTATAGATGTTTTTCATGATGCCATGGAGGATTGTCCTGAACAACGTACGGTGGAAATGAGTGAGATTCTTTTCTTTATGGGAGCAGCCTACCGTAACCTTGGTCAGAATGAATATGCCTACCGCTGCTGGGAGAATGCGGCTATGCTCCGGGATAAGGAGGAACATGAATATGACCTTGACTGGCGTGCCTTTTATCGTATCCAACTGGTGAAGTATCTTTCGGGCAAGCAGGTGCAGCAGTTCGGTTCCCTGGCTGAGAGCGACATGATCCATGGGTTAATTAAGATGACCTGGAGTGAAGTCCGGCATCAGAACCATCTCATGAACCACGATTTCCACGAACGATGCGGGATTTACCGATCGGTGCGCATTATTTTCCCGCGTATAGAAACTGAGCAATCCGGACAAAAGAAAAAAATGGGTCAAATAGTTACATTCTCCCGAAACAGGGGGAACGGAGGGAAAAAATGACACACTTTCACACCCAATCGTTGTGGTTGGGATTATTTGACACACATTAGATTACAAAAAAAGTCGGAAATATTTTCTTGTATCTTATCTACCAAAGCTGCTTACAATCATAACTTATTTATATATAACAACATAACACCCATAAAAAGGATTATTTTTATCTCTGCATTGAATTGGCACGGTTATTGCTCTATGTTATGTAACAGGAGGAGTATATGAGCAAGAATATGGTGATGATGGAACACAATGAAAATGAAGACGAAAATATCCTCTCTATCTATCTCAAGGAAATAAACCGAATCCCACTGCTGAAACGGGAAGAGGAAATAGCATATGCACAACAGGCCCGCGAGGGCAGCAAGGAAGCAAAGGATATATTGGTAACATCTAACCTCAGGTTTGTGGTGAATGTAGCCAAGAAGTACCAGAATCAGGGTATTCCCCTGCTGGATTTGATCAATGAAGGTAATATTGGACTGCTTAACGCTATTGATAGATTTGATGTGGACAAGGGATATCACTTTATCTCCTATGCCGTGTGGTGGATCCGTCAGGCGATCCTAAAGTCAATCTGTGAAAAGTCCAGGACCATCAGGCTCCCCTTGAACAGGGCTAATGAGCTGATGCAGATTCAGAAGGCGCAGCGGGAACTGGTGACCATGAGGGGTGAAGATTCTGATCTCAAGGAGATTGCTGCGCTCACCAGTATGGATGAACGGCATGTTGCTGACCTGCTTAATATCTCCAGGGATATGGTATCACTGGAAACCCCGATTCATGCAGATGTGAATAACACCCAGCTTGGTGATTTTATTGAGGACAAAGACTATGAATCCCCCGAAGAGATGGCCATTGAGACCTCTTTGAAGGATGAAATAAATCAGGTACTCAAATCCCTCTCTGTAAAGGAAGCGGATATTCTTGAGTATCGTTACGGACTCAACGGAAAGCGGCCTATGAGCCTGAAGGAAATTGGTGATATCTACAATCTCACCAAGGAGCGGATCAGGCAGATTGAGAAAAAAGCTCTTGAAAGACTCCGCCATCCCTCAAGAAGCAGATATCTTGAGGCGTACATAGCCTAGTGTCACAAGTGTGATATTACATAGATTAAAGGGTCCTATGGTTGTCATTGACAGTCAGGGCCCTTTTTCTTTACATTTCACGGTAGGTGTTACAAAAAATTGGAGGTAGAGTAGAAGTGTCAAATAAAAAACATGTCTATTTTTTTGGAGATGGAAAAGCAGAGGGGAAAGCCGATATGCGTGCTGTCCTTGGAGGAAAGGGTGCAAACCTTGCTGAAATGACCAACATTGGTCTTCCTGTTCCCCCGGGGTTTACGATCAGTACTGAGGCCTGTGCCTATTTTAGTGAACATAACGGTGAATATCCCGAAGGCCTGCATGAAGAGGTGCTGGAGCATCTTCGCCGTCTTGAAGATGTGATGGGAGCTAAACTTGGGGACAATGATGATCCGCTGCTCGTTTCGGTCCGGTCAGGTGCGGCTGATTCCATGCCCGGAATGATGGATACGGTATTGAACCTGGGAATGAGTCCCGCAGCCGTAGAAGGAATGATCAAAAAGACAGGGAACGAGCGATTTGCCTGGGACAGTTACCGCAGGTTTATGCAGATGTTTGGTAATGTTGTCATGGGTGTTTCCTCAGCGCTCTTTGAAGAGGAACTTGAACACATAAAGATAGATAAGGGTGTCCATCTCGATACCGAGCTAGATGTTAATGATCTCAAGGATGTTGTTGAAGCATACAAGAAGGTATACAAGCGGCACACCGGTGAGCAGTTCCCTACAGATCCCGAAGAGCAGCTCTTCAAGTCGATCAATGCGGTATTTAAATCATGGAACAATGAACGGGCAGTTCGTTACCGCCAGATGTATGATATCCGGGGACTGCTGGGCACTGCAGTGAATGTGCAGGGCATGGTCTTCGGTAATATGGGAGATACATCAGGAACCGGTGTAGCCTTTACCAGAGACCCCTCAACCGGTGAGGACAAGTTCTATGGTGAGTTTCTCATGAACGCCCAGGGAGAGGACGTGGTTGCCGGTATCAGAACTCCCCAGACCATAGACACTCTCAAGAAGATCAATCGGAAGGCCTATGACCAGCTGTTTGAGATCCGTTCTACCCTGGAGAATCACTACAGGGACATGCAGGATATGGAGTTCACCATACAGGAGGGGAAACTCTACATGCTGCAGACACGTAACGGGAAACGGACTGTGTTCAGCTGGCTGAGAACCCAAGTTGAAATGGTAGAAAGCGGTATGATCGACAAAGCAACCGCTGTGAAGCGAGTTCCCGCTGCTGAGTTCGGCAAGCTCTTTGCCCCCATCCTCGACTCTGAGGAGATTGTTAAAGAGGGGAAGAAGCCGATTACCAAGGGACTGAATGCAAGTCCCGGAGGTGCCAGCGGGATTGTTTGCTTTTCTGCTAAGGAAGCTGAAGAACAGGCTGGTGAAGGCCGGAACGTGATCCTGGTACGCCAGGAGACCAGTCCGGAAGATATCGGCGGGATGGCCGCCTCCAAGGGTATTCTCACCGCCCGTGGTGGAATGACCAGTCATGCGGCGGTTGTCGCCCGTGGTATGGGATGTCCCTGTGTATCCGGCGCTGATGAGGTTCGCATCAATTATCGGAAAAAACAGATGGTTGTAGGTGATGTGGTCGTCAAGGGCGGAGAATATATCTCCCTCGACGGATTCACCGGTGAAGTGTATGTAGGCTCCATCAATGTAAAACCCTCTGAAATCGTCCAGGTGCTCAACGGACAGATGAAGCCGGAGAGTTCAAAACTGTACCAGAACTATGCTGCGTTTATGTCCTATGTTGATGAGATCAGGAACCTGAAGGTCCGAACCAATGCTGATACTCCAGCAGATACCAGAATGGCCATTAAATTTGGTGCTGAAGGAATCGGGCTGTGCCGGACTGAACATATGTTCTTTGAAGGTGAGCGGATAATCAGCATGCGGAAGATGATTCTTGCCAAGAATACCATAGAACGGCGCAGGGCCCTGAATGAGCTGCTGCCCATGCAGCGGGAAGATTTTGAGCATATCTTTCGTGCCCTCAATGGTCTGCCGGCGACAGTTCGTCTACTGGATCCGCCGCTTCATGAATTTCTTCCCCATGACCATACCAGCAGGCATGACATGGCCCTCCAGTTAGGTGTATCAACTGATGAGATTGCCCAGGCTGTGGCTGATCTTCATGAGTTCAACCCCATGCTTGGATTCAGGGGATGTCGTCTTGCAATAGTATATCCTGAGATTCTGGAGATGCAGGTCAGGTCAATTATAGAAGCTGCCCTGAATGTTGCTGATGAGGGTATAGAGGTTCATCCGGAGATTATGATTCCCCTCGTCGGTGTAGACAAGGAATTGGCTTATACCAAGAAATATGCCGATGAAACGGTTCAAGCGGTATTCCAGGAACGGGGAAAGGAGATAGCCTATAAGGTCGGTACCATGATTGAGGTGCCGAGAGCTGCCCTGACTGCTGATGAAGTAGCTGAGTATGCAGAGTTCTTCTCCTTCGGAACGAACGACCTGACCCAGATGACCTGCGGATTCAGCCGGGACGACTCCGGGAAGTTTCTCGGCAGGTATGTTGAGGATACAGATAAACAGTTCTATGAATATGACCCCTTCCAGGTGATAGACATCAAGGGTGTCGGTAAACTGGTCAAGATGGCCGTAGAACTTGGACGGAAAGCACGACCTGATATTAAACTGGGAATCTGCGGTGAGCACGGCGGAGACCCGAAGACCATTGAGTTCTGTGATGAACTCAACCTTGATTATGTAAGCTGTTCTCCCTACCGGGTTCCAATCGCCCGTCTTGCGGCAGCACAGGCTTCTCTGAAACACAAAAAATAAGAAGCATGCAATAAACATACGGGCTGCCCCACTAAAAGGGCAGCCCGTAGTATTACTGCACTGACTAGGGGGCGTTATGAAGCGGATTCGCTGCGGTATTATCGGTCTTGGTATGATGGGTAAAGAGTTTGCCAGTTCAGTCATGCGGTGGGCACATCTGCCGGAGATGGAGGTGTATCCCGAGGTTGTTGCAATCTGCAGTGGAAGCCTCAAGGAAGCCGATCGTAAGTGGTACAGCCGTGCACTCCCTACTATTACACAGATGACTACAGATTACCGTGCACTGATCAGCAATCCCGAAGTTGAGATGGTATATGCAGCAGTTCCTCATCATCTCCATGAAGAGATCTACACCGCCTGCTTCAAGGCTGGGAAGCATCTCATGGGAGAGAAGCCCTTCGGGATAGACCTCAATGCGAACCGAAGTATTATGGATGGATATAAACAACATGATCACCTGCTTGTGCGGTGTGCAACACAGATTATCTTTATTCCGGCTGTGCAGAGACTGGGAGCCATGATTGAAGCGGGATTCTTCGGCACTGTCTTTGATGTTGATGCAGGATTTCTTCACTCGAGTGATCTCAATCCTGACAAACCGATTAACTGGAAGCGCACCATTGCATCGAACGGGGCCTACGGCTGTATGGGAGATCTCGGCATGCATGTGCTTCATCTTCCCCTTCGGTCAGGATGGAGACCCCTCAATGTCAGAGCAGTACTGAGTAATATTATGACCGAACGGCCGGATGCCCAGGGAAACCGTGTTCCCTGCGAAACCTGGGATAATGCAGTCCTGCTCTGCGAAGCTGAAGACCGCAAGGGTACAAGGTTTCCTATGTCTTTGAGGATGCAGCGGATATCACCGGGGGAGAAGAACAGCTGGTACATCACTGTGAAGGGGACAAAGGGAGCAGCCCATTTTACAACTAAGCAGATAAATACCCTGAACTACCTGGACTACCGTAATAATCCCGACCAGGCCTGGTCAGTTCTCGATATGGGTCATGAAACTTCCTTCAAGTCCGTTACCGGAGGAATATTTGAGGTAGGGGCATCAGATATCATCCTTCAGATGTGGGGTTCTTACTTCTATGAATTGCATCACCACAAGCCGCAATCAACCTATACACAATGTGCAACACCTGAGGAGGCAGTATTGAGTCATCACCTCTTCACCGCAGCCCTGGAATCACATGAAACGAGACAGACCATCCCCATCACTTTTGATAGGGCTTAGATTAAGTTCTGAAGCTCGACCAATGAGGTAAGGACTGGAGACGGCTTGATGCTGTAGGTACCCAGTCTTCGCTGTTCTCCCTTTGGTCGCTGGTTCAGTTCAACAAGCCCCCTGGTACCGAGTTCCCTATGCACAACAGAACTCATGGTGGTAAAAAAATCCTCGTTATCCTCTGCAACTACTGGAATAAACACATGGTGAAACATCTTGAGCTGTTCTATAGCAATCGAACGTACTGAGGTCCATTCATTTTTTCGGATGAGCAGGACATACAGGAGTGAATTCAGTATATGGTTATCTGATGAATCAAAGAGATCAAAGAAAATGTCTTCAATAAATTCAGAGAGCTTTCCGGGTGAGGCAGCTGATGCATGGGAAGCCCCTGAGAATGTACGGTATAATTCAAACACTTCAGGAGTATCATGGATTTTAAAAAGAGAGCTCTCCGTTAAGCTATGACTCATTTGTAGTTTTATAAATGGTGGCGGCTGGATAAAATCCTTCAGTTCATACGCTCTATCTTCATCGGTGAGTTCTAGTTCTGGTCGACGGTCCTTTACAATGGAATTGACTTTATTAATTATTTCAGAGATCGCATCTTTATCGAGTTCATCAGAGTTATCAATATCGCTAAAATCAAAGGGTTTCCCTTTATTCGTTGAATCCATAATTCTCGGCATAATGTTGTTCAGACTTTCAAAACGCTGATCATTATCTTTTAAAAACTCATATTCATATGTATCCCAGGGCATGTGCAGAGCCAGTGTGTCAGTCATGATCTGCTTGAGTTCGTCTGATATGATGGTCCACGTTTTTGATAAGTACTCACCCGGATCAGCTGCAGTGATACTGTTTGCCATAACGACACCCAGTATAAGGACATCAACAAAATGGGATACTACAAACACTATCCGGTTCTCTTTAGCATCAATATAGAGAGTAGGCGGTTTAACACCGTGGTATTCCCAGAATTCATCCTCCATGATTTTAGGGAATATCTCATCAGGTCTATCCACACTCAAGAGGTAATCATCAGGCCCGAGATATGAGTATCTCTTTATACCAGAAGAGGACGTTTCTATATCCCATTCACCAGGGAGTGCCTCTAGATCTAGATGGGATAATTCCATCTCCCCAAATCCCCATGCTGAAAAACCCTCATCTTCATCCTCATCTAGATGTGGTGCTTCATTAAAATAACTCAAATCGAGGGCAAAAAAATCAATGAAATTATTGAGAATACAGCCGGACAGACCATTGGTTGCATACGACCGTGCATCCAGGCTGTGGCAGAAATAGGATATTTCCTGGGAGGTGAGGTTATAGGGACGAACGATTCCATAGTGCTGGAGACATGACCCATTATGATAGGTAAGTGCGAGAATATGTACCTGTTCGATGGTATCT
>SKJE01000200.1 GCA_007116075.1 Spirochaetia bacterium | reverse complement strand
CAGTGATTCTCCTTTCAGGTTCCGGGGCCCATGATCGTAATGAAGAACTCTTCGGCCACAGGCCATTTCTGGTCATTGCAGATCACCTCACCCGTCAGGGGTTTGCTGTACTGCGCTATGATGACAGGGGCGCTGGAATATCAGAAGGGGATGGAACCCGTGCCACCTCCCATGACCTTTCCATTGATGGGGAAGGGGCACTGAACTATCTGCTGAGCAGGGATGAGATAGACCCTCAGACAATCGGTCTTATCGGTCACAGTGAAGGCGGCCTGATAGCACCTATGATCGCAGACCGCCGGGACGAGGTATCCTTTCTGGTGCTCCTGGCAGGACCAGGCCTTCCGGGAGATCAGGTGCTGCTGAGCCAATCCCAGGCCATTCTCAAGTCACAAAATCTTCCCGAAACGCTCATTGAAACAACCCTCGAAACCAATAAGCGGATATACCAGCTTATTATAGAACACGAATCCGAGGAGTTCCTGGTTGAGGAGATATATCAGGTGATGAGGGAAGTCGGGGTAACCGATGAGCAGATTGCCCAGCAGCTTACGTCAATTATGCTGCCCTGGTTTCAGTTTTTTATCAGGTACGATCCGGGGGATGTGCTTTCCAACATAACTGTACCAGTTCTGGCACTAAACGGCAGCAGGGATCTTCAGATAATTGCTGAAGAAAATATTCCCGCTATTGCCAGACACCTTCAGGAAGCCGGAAATGAACAGTTCACCGTAAGAATCTATCCTGGACTTAATCACCTTTTTCAGCCCGCCAGAACCGGGATGGTTGAGGAATATGGGACGATCGCCACCACCATTGATCCCCAAGTTCTTAACGATATCTCTGATTGGATCCGGGAAATTATTTCATCTCAATCCTGATAAGACTCCTACCCGTCAGTGGAGGGTATCAGTTCCTCTCTGCTGACAACATCTGACCTATAATAATTAACAGTATCACATCGGCTTGACCGGGCAACCGGTTTGGGGTATTACAGCTGAGAACAGGGCGGGATCCTCCTCCCACATAAAGCAGGCCGCCCTTTTAGGGCGGCCTTTATAATCCATATATGGAACGTTATTCAATTACATAATACTGCCGAGCTTCTTAAACATATCCCAGCGCCGTTTGGCGTCCTCGGCTGATTTCTTGAAAAGCTCCTCGGCATTATCCGGGTTGGTATTATACAGTGAGGAAAATCGCCGTTCTCCCTTGATGAACTCAATGTAATCTTTTTTGGGATCCCGGGCGTCAAAGCTGAAGCGCTTTCCTTCCTCCTGCTCCGGATTAAACCGGTACAGCGGCCAGTATCCTGACTCAACTGCATTCTTCATCGCGACCTGTGAGTATCTCATATCGATACCGTGGTTAACACAGGGAGCGTAACAGAAGACGATAGAGGGGCCATCATAGGCCTCAGCTTCCATCAAAGCTTTCTGAGCATGGTTCCTGTTTGCTCCCAGGGAAATGGAAGCAACATACACATAGCCGTAGCTCATGCACATTATACCCATATTCTTTTTACCCAAGGACTTGCCTGCTTCAGCAAACTTTGCCACGGCACCAATGGGAGTAGCCTTGGAGGACTGACCGCCGGTATTGGAGTACACCTCGGTATCAAGTACAAGGATGTTCACGTTTCTGCCGGAGGCAATAACATGGTCAACACCACCGAAACCGATATCATAGGCCCAACCGTCACCGCCGAAAATCCAGACGCTCTTGTCGACAAAATAGTCCTTCAGTTCCCGGATCTTTTCGAGCACTTCCTTCGCTTCACCGGAGGCCTTCTCAACTGCTGCATCAATCACACTACCAACTGCATTCTGAGCTGTAATGGCATCCTCGCTCTTATCCTTCCATAGCTCCATAGAGCGCTTCAGGGCTTCAGTGAGTTCCTTGGTGGTACCAAGTTCGAGGATCCGATCAACGTTCGTCTTCAGGGTGATTCTGTTGCTGTCCGCAGCCAGTCTCATACCGAATCCGTATTCAGCATTGTCCTCAAAGAGGGAGTTACCCCATGAGGGACCACGACCGTCAGGCCGCTGGCAGTAAGGAATTGCGGGGAATGTTCCACCGTAGATCGAGGTACATCCAGTTGCATTTGCCACTACCATCCGTTCACCGCAGATCTGAGTTACCAGCTTGATATAGGGAGTCTCACCACACCCCGCACAAGCGCCGGAAAACTCAAACAGGGGCTGTTTAAACTGAGTACCCTTCAGGGTAGTTTCAGACACACCGTCGGTCACATTCTCAGGTAGTGCATCAAAAAATGAAGCGTTTTCAACTTCATTGAGTTCCCGTTCCTGCTCGAGGGTACTGTAGACCAGCGCCTTCTCCTTTGCAGGACAGGTTTCAACACATACAAAACATCCCTGACAATCTTCGGTATATACCTGAACCTTGTACTTCAGATCCCGGTCATTCTTTGTATTGGACTTCAGGGTTGCAAAACTTTCAGGAGCATCCTTCAAATCATCATCCGACATCTGCTTTACCCGGATTGCCGCATGGGGGCAAGACTGCGCGCACTGGTTACACTGGATACAGTTCTCAGGAAGCCAGTGGGGTACCCGAGGGGCTACACCGCGCTTCTCAAGTTTAGATGTTGAGGGAGGCAGGGTGCCGTCAAAGGACATCAATGAAACAGGGATATCATCTCCCTTCAGGTGCATCGTCTTGTCTATGACATTCTTGGCAAAGTCGGATGCATCATCCTTGATCAGCTTAGGCGGATCAAGAAACTTGGTACTCTTTGCAGGTACCTGTACTTCCTCAAGCGCATCGGAAGCTACATCAACCGCAGCCCAGTTCATCTCTACGATATCTTCGCCCTTACTGCTGAAGGATTTCTCGATAGCATCCTTGATCAGCTTGATCGCCTCATCCTCAGGAAGGATTCCGGAAATCTTGAAGAAGGCTGCCTGCATGACTGTATTGATCCGTGAACCAAGACCGACCTTTTCGGAGATCTTCAGCGCGTCAATATTATAGAACCTGATCTTCCGTTCAATGATCAGCTTCTGGTCCGCCTCTGTAAGATGCTCAAAGACCTCACTTGTGGGAATCTCTGAGTTAAGCAGGAAAACTCCTCCTTCCTTGAGGGGGGCCAGCATATCATATCGACCAAGGTACGCTGCGTTATGGCATGCTACAAAGTCAGCATTCTGGACCAGCCAGGGCATATTGACAGAGCTCTTACCGAAGCGCAGGTGACTTGTGGTAATACCGCCGGACTTTTTGGAGTCATAGACAAAGTAAGCCTGGGCATTCAGGTCGGTATTCTCACCGATAATCTTAATTGAGTTCTTGTTGGCACCAACAGTTCCGTCAGACCCGAGACCCCAGAACATACAGGATTTCACATCCGCTGGAGCAACCTCAACCCGTTCTTTCACGGGAATAGACTTCATTGATACATCATCATTGATGCCTACAGTAAATCCGTGGAATGCGTCACCATCAAGGTGGTCATATACAGCCTTCACATGGCTGGGGGTAAATTCCTTACTGGAGAGGCCATACCGACCGCCGATCACCTGGAGTTCGGTTCTGCCGGCTTCCTTCAGGGCTGCAACTACTGCTATGTAGAGCGGCTCGCCGAGAGATCCCGGTTCCTTGGTCCTGTCCAGTACAGCAATTTTCTTGACTGATGCGGGCAGTGCTTCAATAAAATGCTTTACTGAGAAGGGATGAAAGAGCCGCACCTTGATTACTCCAACCTTTTCACCCTGCTTACGCAGATAGTTGAGGGTATGCTCAATAGTATCACAGGATGAACCCATGGAAATGATCACTTTTTCAGCATCAGGATCACCGACATAGTCGAAGAGTTTATAGGACCGTCCGACAGCCTTGCCTACCTTATCCATGTATTCCTGGACAATTTCAGGAACAGCATCGTAGTACAGGTTAACGGTTTCACGCCCCTGGAAGTAGACATCGGGGTTCTGGGCAGCAACTTTGATGATCGGTTTTTCAGGCCGCATGGAGCGGTTCCTGAACCGTTCAATGTACTTCGGTTCGATGAGCGATTTCACGGTATCAAAGGAAATTTCCTCAACCTTCTGAATTTCGTGGGATGTCCTGAATCCGTCAAAGAAGCTTAGAAAGGGAATCTGGCACTTCAGGGTTGCAAGGTGAGCAACCAGAGCAAGGTCCATGGTCTCCTGGATTGATGCAGCTGCTGTTATTGCCCAGCCGGTGTTGCGGGTGGACATCACATCCGAATGGTCCCCGAAGATGGACAGAGACTGAGTCGCCAGTGAACGGGCAGATACATGAAATACCGCCGGCAGCATCTCTCCGGCAATCTTGTTCATATTAGGGATCATGAGCAGTAGTCCCTGGGATGCGGTGAAGGTGGTAGTCAGTGCTCCTCCGCTGAGACTACCGTGAACTGCACCGGCAGCTCCTGCTTCAGACTGCATCTCGATGACCTCTACGGTCTTGCCAAAAACATTTTTCTTACCCTTGCTTGCCCATGAGTCGGCATACTCGCCCATGGTGGAAGAAGGAGTAATAGGATAAATTGCAGCAACTTCACTAAATGCATAAGCTATATTAGCCGCTGCGGCGTTGCCATCGATGGTAATCATTTTCTTGTTACCCATATTAAACACTCCATATAATGATAGTAATTATACTTTAGACAGGACCTACGCACTCACGTAAAACTTCAGCCAGAAAAGACCCCGCCTGATATTCAAAAGCAGGGGAAGTATAACACGAAAAATCACAGCTTTACAACATCTTCCATGGGCATCCAAAGGGAATATGATGGAACAATAATCTGGACAGCACCTGTGCTGAACTGTACAATGTGGGGACACACCCAATAAGAGGAGTCGCGGAATCTATGAAGCAGCAACGGATTACCCTGCCCCCCCAATATATGCTCACCCTGGTGACCCGGTATGTCACCGGGAAATTTCGGGAGCAGGTTCGATCTGTTGCATTCATTATCATCTACCTCCTGGCATTCCAGATGGTCATTCTCGGTTCTCCCGGGGGGATGTCCCTGGGCATCACACTAGGAATTATCGCGGTCATCCTCGGGCTCACCCTTTTCATGGAGGGACTCACCCTCGGCCTCATGCCTCTCGGTGAAACAGTCGGGCTGCTGCTGCCGGGAAAAAGCAGGCTCTTTCAGGTTATCATCTTCGGTCTGCTCATCGGATTCATCTCAACCCTGGCGGAACCGGCAATCAGTATCCTTCGAACTGCAGGCTCTGAAACCGCTGTGTGGGAAGCTCCTGTGCTCTTCCACCTGCTGGAACGCAGTCCCGGTATGCTCATTGGATCTGTCGGGGTCGGCGTTGGCCTGGCGGTTGCCGCAAGTCTCATCCGCTACCAGTACGGATTCAGCCTCAAGCCCTTCATCCTTATAACCCTGCCGATTGTCCTGGGGGTTACCCTGCTGTTCACCACTTCAGATAAGCTCAGCAGCACTATTGCCCTCGCCTGGGATACCGGTGCAGTGACCACCGGCCCGGTCACGGTCCCTCTGGTACTTGCCCTGAGTATTGGAGTTGCCCGGGCTTCGGGGAAGCAGCACGGTACATCTGCAGGATTCGGAAGCATCGCTCTGGCCTCACTCTTTCCAGTGCTCTGCGTGATGCTGCTCTCCTTCGGGTTATCCCTGACCCTGCCGGATCCCATGGATGAGACCAGTTTTTTTTCAGCAGAGCACCGGGACCAGGCGCTGGTGTTCTTTCCCGATGAACAAACCCTGGAACAGCACGCTTATATCCGGGGCAGCGAGGATGGAAGACGGGCTTTTTATGAAGATGAACAGGCCTATCGGCAAGCACTCTCATCCTTAGCGGAAAACCACTCCCTGCTCGCCGGGATGAGTCTCAGTCAATGGCTTGCTGAGCATGCAACAGAACAGGAGCGGAAATACATGGAGGCTGAAGGGATATCATCTCCTTCAGGGAAAGATCCCTACCAGATTCCAGTCCCGGAACTTCTGCAGGAGGAGTCGGTATCAGCCCTGAGGGCGGTGATTCCCCTTACCGGGCTGCTGCTCTTCGTGCTGCTGGTACTGCTCAAACAGCGGCCGAGGTACACCGATGAATTTCTCCTCGGTATCGCCCTTACCCTTGTAGGGATGGCACTGCTCACAACAGGCATCCGCATCGGTCTGGCCCCGCTGGGGGATACCCTCGGCAGACAGCTGCCCAGGATGTACCAGGTAGAGGATCACGAACAGTCCATACCGATCACCGGTTTCGACAAGCAGCTGCTCTATGAGGATATCTCCCTGGAAGGTGAACGGCAGCAGTTTTTTTATCTCAGGGAGAACGGAGAGACCAGAAGAGTTCTCTACGCACCGGACCGGCATGATCCGGAGACTGCAGTATATACGTATACCAGAACAATACTTCCAGCCGCTCCGGCAATCACCGCCCTAGGCATTGCTGTGGTGCTGATATTCGCCTTCGGCCTTGGATACGGTTCGACCCTTGCTGAGCCCGCACTTAACGCCCTGGGCAGAAAGGTTGAGGAGATGACTATCGGCACCGTCCGGCGCAGGGGGGTTATCAGGGCGGTATCCGTAGGTGTCGGTGTTGGACTTGTGCTTGGAGTACTGCGAATACTCTATGAACTACCTATAACCCTGTTGATTGTTCCCCTGTACCTGCTGCTTATTCCTCTGACCGTCTGGACAGACCGGGATTTTGTCGGTGTTTCCTGGGACAGTGGAGGAGTCACCACCGGCCCTGTAACCGTACCGCTGGTGATGGCCCTGGGTCTGGGAATGAGCGGAGCAATGCAGAGTATAGAGGGATTCGGGATCCTTGCCATGGCATCGGTTTGCCCCATTCTCTCGGTACAGGTGTACGGTTTTCTCATCAGGCTGAAGGAAAAGCGCACCATGAAGGAGATTCAGCAGGAGGCCCCGGATGAGCAGTAGAGTCACCTGTACCGTCCATCACAGCATCAGCTCCCGCCTGATCAAAATCCTTGACGGATCACCGGTTGAGCAGATACTGCTTGAGTCCTGTAGAAATGTACGTCAGGTACGCCGTCCCAGGCCCTTTGGTCTGCCGGGAGTCCGCAGCACCCTGGATGATGCACCAGGAGAACGACTTCACATTCTCTGTTCATCCGATCATACTGAAGAGCTTATCCATCTGCTGGCCAGGGAGGCCCAGCTTAAGCTGCCGGGAAGGGGGAGCATTATCCAGCAGCAGGTTCAGATCTACACACCGGAATCCCCCCAGCCGGTGAAGATGAAATCCCCCAAACTTTCCCAAATTACCTGCATCCTTTCCGATTCTGGAGCAGGTGAAGAAACCGCTGAGGTGATCCTCGCCCTTGGTATCGGAGTTCCGGTAGTCACAAGAGGAATCGGAACCGGCATCAGGGACCGTCTCGGACTGCTTCGCATCACCATTCCGCCGGAAAAGGAGCTGGTCCACTGCGTGGTTCCGACCCATGATGCTGGGGGAATCATGCAGCTGATCATCGAGCAGGCGCATCTTGACCGTCCCGGGGGCGGATTCTTGTACCAGACACCGGTCGAACTGGGCGTGGTTGATTCACGGATGATCATCGGTCCCCAGGAATATGCGGCGAGTATTGAACAGATTATTGCTGCTGTTGATGACCTGAAGGGGGATACCTCCTGGCGAAAGCGCTACATAGAACCGAAATTGCTGAAGTTTCCGCTGCTGAGCAGGCAGTGGGAGATTACCATTTCATGTATGGAGGGACTCTCAAATACCCTGATCAAAGCCGCCATGAATGCCGGGGCGGGCGGAGCCACCATCACCCGTATGCAGCGAACCGATATCGGGGAGTTTGGCGCCTGGGAGCGGATCACCTGCATAGCCGCTGAAGGCAGTTCAGCTAAGATTCTGAAGGCCCTGAGCACTGCATCGGGATCCCTCGGCTCCTCCGTCGGCCCCATTGAGGTGCTTGAAGTACCCCGGGCCTATTCCTTCGGATCCTAAAGCTACGCCTCCGGAGGGACTTCAAGAATCGTGATCAGGTCTTCCGGTTCAATTCTGAACAGGGATCCCTTCCCCTCATAGAATCCGTGATCCCGGGCAAAATGGATATGCATATCAGTATAGACGATCTCCCTGCCGAGTTTCAGGTTCCGGACGATGGAATTCACCTTCTGGTAGAGTGCGGGGCCTCCGAAGGGGGAGGGAAGCTTTCCCCGTACTGAATCCACCCGTACCTCGTAATAATCATCCACCTTGATGAACTCTCCAAGTCCTTCATACCCTGCATCACGAAAGTACTGCATCCTTCGGGCGATAGCCCGGTGAGTCCTCCCCAGCCGGCGTACTGTCCCGTCATCATCTATAAGTATATCTATCAGGTTTCTTTCGTCGGTACCGAGAAACCCGTCTAGGGTAATAACCCCGGGCTTCATCTGCTGCTGTATATGCTGGAGTAGCGGTGATTGCTTCATCCTAGAGCCCCCTTATGCGAATTTGTCAAAATAGATCAGCTCTTCCGGAATGCCCTTGTTCTTCAGAACCTTCACACAGGCATCTATCATACCTGGACTTCCGCACAGGTAGGCCTCAGTTTCCTGCACATTGTCCACCATCCGATCTATCACATCGGTAATCAGTCCGGTTTCACCGCTCCACTGCTCATCATCCTGAGGATCACTCAGCGCAGGGATAAAGGTAAAATCGGGCAGTTTTTCCTCCAGCTCCTTCATCTCATCAAGAAGAAAGATGTCCTTGGTCGTTCTTGCCCCGAAAAAATAGCGGGTCTTCCGGGAAATACCGTTATCTACCATATCAAGGAGGATAGACTTGATGGGAGCCATGCCGGACCCCCCGGCCACACAGATTATCTCACGCTCGGTATCCCGGAGATAGAAATCTCCGTAGGGACCGTTGATCATGACAGTGTCTCCCTCCTTGAGAAATTTATGCACATAGGTAGTGCAGATGCCGTTTGGTACAAGGCGGATCTCAAGCTCAACCCGCTTGTTGTCACTCGGGGCCGACGAGATTGAGTAGGCACGGTATACCTCCTCATCGGTCAGCTCATACTCGGGCACCTGAAACTGGATGAACTGTCCAGCCTGGGTGTTAATTTCCGGAGGGTCAATCAGTTCAAGGGTCACCTCTTTGATGTCATAGGTAAGGTCCCGGATCCTTGCAACCTTGGTCTGGAATGCCTTTACTAAAAACAGCTCTTCAGGAATCTTGATCTCAACATCCTGCTTGACCTTGAACTGGCATGAGAGCCTCACATTGTTTTGCACCTCTTCCTCACTGAGCCAGGGAAGTTCGGTCGGCAGAACCTGTCCCCCGCCCTGGAGCACCTGAACCTTGCACAGGCCGCAGGAACCCCGTCCTCCGCAGGCGGAGGGGATGAAGATTCCCTGCTCATTGAGAGCCTTCAGAAGAGGCTGACCGCCCTTAACGGTCAGTTCCTTGGAGCCCTCATTGATACTGATACCCACCTCTCCGTAGTTCGCAATCGTTGCATCTGCAATCACCATCAGCAGAGCAAGAAATACTGAGATACTGGTGACTAGTCCTACACTGATTAAGAGCGTTGTAATCATGGCACCTCCCTATCCTATCTGCAGCATGCCCGAGAATCCCATAAATGCTAATGCCATGATTCCCGTGATAATCAGGGTGATTCCAGCTCCTTCAAGCCCCTTGGGAATCCGTGCCTTCTTGAGTTTCTGCAGGATCCCCGCCATGGAGAGGATAGCCAGGAACCAGCCGATCCCGCTTCCGAAGCCGAAGAACAAGGAAGTGATCAGACCATAGTCCCTGATGACCATAAAAAGGCTGACTCCGAGAATGGCGCAGTTCACCGTAATCAGCGGGAGGAATATTCCCAGGGCTGCATAAAGTCCTTCACTGACCCGCTCAATAATCATCTCAACCAGCTGCACAAAGGCCGCAATGACGATGATGAATACAATAAAGCGGAGGTACTCGAGTCCGAAGGGCTCAAGGATCAGGTTATATACCATCCAGTTGAGCACTGTCGTAGTAGCCATGACGAAGGTGACCGCTATGCCCAGACCTACCGAGGCCTTGAGATCCTTTGCTACCGATAGAAAGGAACACATGCCCAGATAGTTTGTCAGTAGAATGTTGTTCGTAAATACTGCGGCAAAGAATACCGCTATGGGATACCAGCTGCTTTCCATACTACTGCTCCTCCTTTATCACTGCACCCTTCACGATCCAAATAAATATGGCCAGCATGAAGAACGCCCCCGGCGGCATGACCATGATAGACCAGTTGGTCCACCAGTCGCCGAAGATCTGTACATTCCATAACTGCCCGGTACCGAGCAGTTCCCGGAAGAAGGCGATGATTATCAGGACGTATGAATAGCCGATCCCGGTTGAGATCCCGTCCACCAGGGAGAGTCCCGGCGGATTGTTCAGGGCGAAGGCCTCCGCCCGTCCCATTATGATGCAGTTGGTAATGATCAGCCCGACATAGGGCCCCAGCTGCTGCCAGATATCTGGATAGAAGGCCCTCAGAACAATGTCAACAATGATGACATAGGTGGCAATGACCATGGTCTCCACCATCATTCTGATCCGTCCGGGGATGAACCTGCGAATCAGTGAGAGGGTGAAGCCTGAGAGGGCTGTGGTAAACAGGACCCCCATGGACATCACCACAGTATTCTCCAGTTTATTGGTCACCGCAAGGGTAGAACAGATTCCCAGAATCTGCACAAACACGGGATTGTCCTTGCCGAGGGGTTTGAGGAATGTTTTCTTCACAACGCCTTTTGCCATAGTTATTCCTCCTTGATGGTTCCAGGAACTTGTCGGATGCCCCTGTTGACAATCTCACCGACCGCAACGGTTGTCCTGGTTGCGCCTGTTATACCGTCAATTTCATCGGGAGCATCTGCGGTACCCTCAGCCACAAGAGTTAAGGGTCCCTGCTTGCCCCGGAACTGTTCAATAAACCAGGCCTCTTCAATCCGTGCTCCAAGTCCTGGGGTCTCATTGTGGCTGAGAATCGATATACCTGTCATAGTCTCCAAATCCTCAAAGAAACCCAGCATCATCTCAATTGGTCCCCAGAGACCAGCTCCTGTGACGGATATCACGAAACTAGTCTCCCCGTCCTGGAGATTTACCCGGTAAAACCCTTGTTCCTCAACCACCCGCTGTTCAAAGATCTCCTGGACCTGCAGGTAGTCGTCGGGGGAGAATTCCACTCCCGCCGCTTCAAGGACTGCTATACGGAAAAAGAGCAGTTCATTGCTCCTTACCCGGTCCTCAGTGGAAAGGAAGATACCGGTCACCAGGGTTATACAGATCACCGTAACTGCTCCCATGAACAGCAGGGGGTATATCCGAAGGGCAAAAAAGGAGTCTTTCTTCATTCCCGAACCTCCTTCTGTCTGGTGTTATACATTTTTATGAGATGATCAAGAAGGGGTGCAAACATGTTGACCAGCAAAATAGAGAAGGAAATCGCCTCGGGCCAGTTTGAAAAGACCCGTATCAGCACGGTGAGTACTCCGAAGGTGGCTCCATAGATCCATCGTCCCAGGTTGGTGGACTGGGATGCTGATATCGGATCGGTGATCATGAAAAAAGCTCCCAGGAGGAAACTTCCGCTCACCAGGGCGTAGACAGGATTGATCGCACCATCAACACCGGCGGCAAAAAATATGGTCTGCATTACAAGAAATGCTGCTATGGAGGATACCGTAAGCCGCCAGTTTGCAGCTTTCTTCCAGATGATATAGAGCCCTCCGAGGAGCACCAAGAGAGCGGAGGCTTCCCCGATTGAACCGGGCACCACTCCAATAAACAGGTCTAAAAACCCGACGGCAGTACCTTCAGCCTGTACCGTCAGGGGAGTCGCAGCCCCAACTGCATCGACACCCCGGGGCAGGTACACCCCGAACCCGCCGGGAAACCAGCCGTGTGCTTCCACAGCGGTCGGTATGAACTGGCTGGTCATGGGAACACCGAAACTCGTGTATATGAAAGCCCGGCCTGTTATTGCGGGATTAAAGATGTTCTTCCCGAAGCCGCCGAATACCATTTTTCCGAAAACTATACCGAAGACAATACCCACCGCTGCAATCCAGAGGGGTACAGTCGGCGGTAGGGAAAGAGCATAGAGTGCGCATGAGACGAACACCGAGGTACTGGTCTTCATCTTAAAATACTTGGCCATCAGTGATTCTGATGCAAGCCCGAAGGCGAAGACTATCGCATAGATCAGCAGTACCCGCCAGCCGTACCAGTAGAGACCTGCAAGGCCGAGCGGGGCAAGACCATAGAGCACCTTCAGCATGATCGGTTGTTTCTGTATCTGCACCATGAGTCCCCCTTTGTTCTGTTCACGTCACTCAAATACTATACCATGAAATTTTAACACTCGCTATAACCGCAGGAAAAACACTTTTTACACCCCTCAATATTCATGAAGGTTCCGTTGCCGCAGACAGGACAGATATCAGCGTGTGCACTCTTCGCTTCATCCTCAAAGGGCAGGGTTCGCTGAGATGTAAGCACTTCGTCCTCCTCATCCGGCAGGGCAGGATAGAGATGTCCCTCGCTTCCGATATGCTCCTCCAGGGCCTGGGCGACCGCATCGGGAAGACTCATGACACGGTACCTGCCGAAACCGGTCTGCCGACCGGAACCAATGCTCCTCAGCTGGGCTATGACAGTTTCCGCCCGCTGCTGAGGTGTCAGAGGACTCGGCATGCGCAGGATGAGGCTGATCAGGCGGCCGAGGCCTTCAGCGTCGGCAGCCACGTCTGAACCCACCTTGGCTACGTTAATGAACACTTCAAAGGGCTCAGTGAAAAACTCACCGTTGGAATTGATCGTAATATATGCCGTACCGATGGGGGTGCTCTTCCGGTATGTGGTCCCCCTGAGGACTGTGGGCCGTACACGGGTCTTAATCTGCTCAGCAGCTTCTCCCTGGGTCTGCTTTTGCTCCTTGGACTCCTTTTTCAGGTTAAGCACCTGGGTATCCCGGGATCCGTCCCGATAGGTGGTCCCCCCCTTGCATCCCAGGTCGTACATAAGCTGGTACAGTTCTGCGGTCTGCTCCACCGTGTACTCCGCGGGGGTATTGCCCGTTTTGGAGATGCTCGAGTCAACCCACTTCTGAATAGCAGCCTGGACCTTCACATGTCCCTCCGGAGGGAGACTCATAGCAGTAACAAAGTAATCCGGCAGCTTTTCCGTACCGTGCTGCTGGACCCATTCGTCATAGACATCCACCCGCTCAATATGGGTACCCATCCGGCCGACCCGTTCCCATTCCCAGAAATAATAGGGTTCAATACCGGTACTGGTTCCCACCATGGTCCCGGTGGTTCCTGTAGGAGCCTGGGTAAGCAGCGTTACGTTCCTGATACCCTTCTCCTTAATCCCCTTCTGGATATCATCAGGCATCTGCTGCACAAATCCGCTGAGCAGGAACTTATCCGCATCGAACAGCGGAAAAGATCCCTTCTCACCGGCCAAGTCAATACTTTCCCGATAGGATTCAACTGCAATGAACTTATAGAGCGTATCAATGAATTCAATACACCTGCTGCTGCCGTAGGGAATCTTCAGCCGGACCAGCATCTCCGCAAGGCCCATGGAGCCAAGGCCGACCCGCCGTTCACTTAGCTGCTGTTTCTTGTTCTCCTCAAAGAAATAGGGGGTATCGTCAATCACCGCATCGAGAAACCGCACTGCATACCGAACCGTCTTTCCCAAATCATCCCAGAGCACCTCACCGGTATCGGAAGCAAACTTCGCCAGGTTCAGAGAACCCAGGTTGCAGACCCCCCAGGAGGGCAGTCCCTGCTCACCGCAGGGGTTTGTGCAGCGGATCCGGGAATAGTACCAGGAGTTGCTGTAGGCGTTGTAGCGGTCCACGAAAAAGATACCCGGTTCGGCTGAGGCCCAGGCGCTCTCTATGATATTGCTCCAGATTTCCCGTGCTTTCATACTTCGGTATGGGATAACTTTTCCTCCAGCCTCCTTCCAGGCCTGCATATCACCATTCCATTGTGTCTCATAGGCAGGATCACTGGTATCGGGAAAATAGAGATCCCATGCCCCATCCTGCTTTACCGCCTCCATAAAGGCATCGGAGACCGCTACACTGATATTCGCATTGGTGATCTTTCCCATCTCTCGTTTACTGTTGATAAAATCAAGCAAGTCCGGATGCCAGTCATCAAGGATCAGCATAAGGGCGCCCCGCCTGCTGCCTCCCTGCTCAATCAGACCGGTGACAAAGCTGTAGAGCCCGCCCCAGGAAACCGAGCCGCTTGACCGGCCGTTGACACCCTTCACATAGGCGTGGCGTGGCCTCAGGGATGAAAGGTTGAGGCCAACCCCGCCGCCCCGGGACATAATCTCGGTCATGTGGGTAAGGGTCTGCATGATCCCGCCGCGGCTGTCCTTTGGTGAGGGAATAACATAGCAGTTATAGTAGGTCAGGTTCTGATCAGTCCCTGCTCCGGTAAGAATTCGACCCCCGGGAACAAACTTCCAGTCATCCAGCAGCCATCGGTAGTTCTTTTCCCAGAGAGCCCGCTTGGTACCCTCTTCCCGGGCAGCAATACCCCGGGAAACCCGGTCAAGCATCTCTTCGGGCTGCTGCTCAATCGGCTTATCCAGATAGTCCCGGGATACCGTAAGGTCCGAACCATCCTCCAGAGTGACGACACAGATATCAGCTTCCCTCATCTCTGTAATGCTGCCGATTTCCCGCTGTCCTGTCTGGATGTTGCTCACCACCACAACCAGGTCACCCACAGCAAGCTGTTTTTTTTCCATATCCTTCAGGGCATACCGGTCAAGAAATATTTTCCTTCCCAGAGGCTTAAGCTGGTTCTTCTGTTTTTCCATACTTTTTATTACTCCATATCTGTATCTTTGTACTGCATGCTGTTATACAGGCGCAACAGAACATACCACCGCCGGAACATAGGCTGTGGATGATTCTGCAGTTTATTTCTTTGGTGTTTTATCACTAACTTGAAGCATACTCTGAATGCCTGGCGATTTCAAGTTGGTTTGTTGAAAAACACTAGATATGGATCTTTTTTTTTATAATGTCCTAACTTGACACTATATACAGTTGCGGGCTGCCGATAGTCGACAGCCCGCAGATATCTATAAAGAGGGGATTTAGTAGCCCATGTCAAGCATGGCGTCGGCAACTTTTCGGAATCCGGCGATATTTGCGCCCCGGGCATAATTCACGAACCCGTCAGGCTCCCTGCCCTCCCGAACGCAGGATGCATGTATTTCCTTCATGATCCTCTGGAGTTTCTCATCAACCTCTTCCTCGGTCCAGGAGAGCTTCATGGAGTTCTGGGTCATCTCCAGTCCCGAAACAGCAACGCCGCCGGCGTTGGCCGCCTTACCGGGTGCAAAGAGTACCCGGGCGTTCTTAAAAACGGTATAGGCATCGGCGGTGCAGCCCATATTGGAGGTCTCAACCACATACTTGGTTCCGTTTTTCACAAGGGTCTTGGCATCTTCACCGTTGAGCTCATTCTGGATGGCACAGGGAAAGGCCATGTCCACAGGGACCTCCCAGGGTTTTCGATTCGGAACAAACTTAGCACCGAACTGCTTCGCATAGGGCTCCACCACATCGTTGTTTGATGCTCGCAGGGCGACCATATACCGCCACTTCTCTTCTGTATTCACTCCATCCGGATCGTAAATATACCCGTCAGGCCCGGAGATGGTCACTACCTTGGCTCCCAGTTCAGTTGCCTTCATGACCGCTCCCCATGCGACATTACCGAAACCTGATACGGCAATTGTCTTGCCCTCGAAGGTATCCCCCTGGGCTTTTACCATATCCTCGGCAAAGTACATGGCTCCAAAGCCGGTTGCTTCAGGACGGATGACCGAACCTCCCCAGTTCCTTCCCTTTCCGGTGATCACCCCGGTATGATCATCCTTGAGCCGCTTGTACATACCGTACATAAAGCCCACTTCCCGGGCGCCTACACCGATGTCTCCTGCGGGAACATCTGTCTCAGGACCGATATACTTCTGCAGTTCGGTCATAAATGACCGGCAGAATCTCCTCATCTCATTCTCCGACTTTCCCTTGGGATTGAAGTCTGATCCTCCCTTACCACCGCCCATGGGGAGCGTTGTAAGAGAATTCTTGAAGGTCTGCTCAAAGGCGAGAAACTTCAAAGTTCCCAGGGTAACACTGGGATGGAAGCGAATACCGCCCTTGTAGGGACCAAGGACATTATTATACTGCACACGATAACCGCGGTTCACCTGGACCTCACCGTTATCATTTTCCCATTCAACCTTGAACGTTATGATCCGATCCGGTTCAACCAGACGATCAAGAATTTTTCCATGCAGATAAGCTGGATTATCATTCACTACATCGATGATGGTCTCCGTCACTTCCTTGACAGCCTGAATAAACTCCGGCTGGGCTGGATTCTTACGTTCCACCTCCGCAATAAAGGTTTCTACATCGTACATACATTTCCTCCGATTTGATGCTTACCTTCAGCATAACGCGACTCATCTGCTATGTCAACTTTCATTTATGTATGAGGCAACATTTTTACTCTATACTTATATATTTATAAATTATATAAGGTTATTTTGATCTAATGACATGTTTTTAACGATAAAACCTACAGAGACATCAGTCCGGAAACTTTTTCAGGACAGTGGAACTGCAGGTAAATCCATGATAGAGTAACACATGAGTGAGTTTCATAGTTTTCCGGAGACACCTTTTCACAACCTCATGGCCAACCGGATCAGGGATATTTTACTGATCTGCAGTAAATATGACCGGTTTATGCTTGAAGAGGATGGACGTATCGAAGAGCTGCTCTTCCAGGACTATATTGCCCTGGGACTGACCTCTCCACCGAAGATCACCCATGCCCCTTCAGCCCAGAAGGCACTGAGACTGATGGAACAGCAGAACTTCGACCTGGTAATTACCATGGTGAATGTGGGAAATGTTGACGTGATGGAACTGGCCAAGACCATCAAGCAGCAGTACCCCCAGAAACCGGTCATCGTCCTTACCCCGGCTGCAACCTACCAGACCCTCCGGCGGCTCCGCCAGGAGGGGTCGGCCCTGCTGAACTTCATCTTTGCCTGGCAGGGAAACCCAAATATTCTCCTGGCTATTGTGAAGCTGATAGAGGACTCCATGAATGTGGATCATGATATCGCCATCGGGGATGTCCAGACTATTATCCTGGTGGAGGACTCCATCGCCTACTACTCCACCTACCTTCCCATGATTTACACCACCCTCATCCAGCAGGCCAGAGAATTGATGACCGAGGGTCTCAACGAGTGGTCCCAGGCGCAGCGCATGCGAAGCAGACCGAAGATCCTGCTGGCACGTAATTATGAGGAAGCGGTCGGACTCTATGAACGGTATCAGGAGAGCGTCCTCGGGGTAATATCAGATATCTCCTACCGAAGAGAGGGAACGGTAGACCAGCAGGCCGGAATACGCCTCTGCGAACATATAAGAAGCAGAGATCAGGACTTGCCTATTTTACTGCAGTCCACCCAGGCAGAGCTCATTGATGTTGCCCGCCAGCAGGGGGCGGCATTTATCCACAAACACTCCAAGACCCTTCTGCTTGAACTGCGGGACTATATCAGGATCAACTATGGTTTTGGGGACTTTGTCTTCAGGGACCCAAAAACAGCTAGGGAGGTCGGCCGGGCGTGTGACCTCAGGGATCTGCAGTACATTATCCCGGAGCTGCCCACGGACTCATTTCTCCACCACGTGAGACACAATGATTTTTCCAAATGGCTCAAGGCACGGGCGCTTTTTCCTCTCGCCCAGCTCATCAGGCCCAAGACAATCGACGACTACCCCTCTGAAGAGGAAATGAGGCAGGATCTTGTCCAGATTATCAGGAGCTACCGCCTGCAGCAGGGGCGGGGTATCATTGCCAGATTCAATAAGGACAGCTTTGACGAGTTCACCTTCTTCAGCAGAATCGGATCCGGCTCCCTCGGGGGCAAGGGCAGGGGACTTGCCTTCCTGGATCTCCAGCTTAAGGAGAGCGGCCTGAGCAGTGATTATCCCCAGATGTACATCAACATCCCCCGCACCATCGTGATATCAACGGAACTTTTTGATGTCTTCATGGAGGAAAACAAGCTTATTGCCGAGGCCATGGAGGATCGCACGGACCAGGAAATTCTTGAACGGTTCCTGAAGGCCTCCCTCCCCAGGGATCTGAAGGAGAATCTCCAGGCAATACTCAATGTCCTGACGACTCCGCTGGCGGTACGTTCCTCGAGCCTTCTTGAGGACTCCCACTACCAGCCCTTTGCAGGAATATATGGGACCTGCATGATACCTAACAACCAGTCCGATTTTGAACAGCGTCTGCAGGATCTGTCGAATGCAGTCAAGTGCGTCTATGCCTCCACCTATTTCCAGAGCAGCAAGGACTACCTGAAGGCGACCAACCACATGATTGAAGAAGAGAAGATGGCTGTGGTTATCCAGCGCATCACCGGGAGCATCTACAAGGACCGCTGCTACCCGAATTTCTCCGGGGTTGCACGGTCGCTCAATTACTATCCCATTGAGCATGAGCGGCCTGAGGACGGCATCGCCTATATTGCCTTCGGGTTCGGAAAGACTGTAGTTGATGATCTGGGCACCTCCCTGCGCTTCTCCCCGAAATACCCGAAGAAGGTCATGCAGCTCTCGGAGATGGGGAGCACCCTGAAAAACACCCAGCAGCATTTCTATGCCCTGGACATGAATTCACCCTTCTCTCCCCTGGAGGGCAATACGGAGAATGTGAACCGCCTCTCTATCCAGGAAGCTGTACCTGACGGGTCCATGAAACTGATAGCCTCCACCTATGACGAGCAGAATTTTATGGTCAGGGATTCCGTCGCCGGCAGCGGCAGGAAGATTATCACCTTTGCAGGTCTGCTTAAGTACAACCTGCTGCCCATTGCGCAGATCATCCATGATCTGCTGAAACTCGGTGAACAGGTACTCAATGTGCCCATTGAAATAGAATTCGCCGGCAATCTGGATAAACAGCCAATGCAGCCGGAATTTAGCGTACTGCAGATCAGACCGATCGTTGCAGGTTTTGAGGCCTCGGATGTCCAAATATCCCGGGAGCTCATCGAGGATGCCCTGATCTACTCGACGAAAGCTATGGGCAACGGAAAATTTGACGACCTTCAGGACGTGGTGTACATCAAGCCTGAAGCCTTTGATCCAGCTCATACAGAAGAGATGGCACGGACAATCAGCGAACTTAATGAGGAGTTTCTCCAGCGACGTGAGGGATACATCCTAGTGGTTGCCGGAAGGCTTGGTTCCAGTGATCCCTGGCTTGGAATTCCCACCACCTGGTCACAGATTTCACATGCACGGGTCATCATTGAGATGGGATTGGAGCATTTTCAAGTTGAGCCGAGTCAGGGAACACACTTTTTCCAGAATCTTACTTCCCTGAGAAACGCCTACATGACCATCAATCCTTCCAGGAAGCAGGGAAGCTTTACCCATCACCGGCTTGATGAACTGTCTGCAGAGCATGAGACAGCCTACCTCCGCCATGTCCGGCTTCCCAAGGCCCTGGACGTCCGCATCGACGGGAAAACCGGGAAGGGCTTGATCTGTCTCTGATCTAGAGCCACCCCTTCCGCCGGAAAAAGTAGAGCATCCCCGCAACAACAAGCACCATGATGCCGAGTACGGCAAAATAGCCCCACGCCCAATCAAGTTCAGGCATGTGGGAGAAGTTCATTCCGTAGATACCCGCAATAAAGGTCAGGGGAATGAAGATTGTGGCAATAATAGTCAGGACCTTCATCACCGCATTCATCCTGTTGCTGATGCTGCTCATGTATATATCCATGAGCCCCGAGACAATTTCCCTGAGGGTATCCACGTGATCCATCAGCTGAATGACATGATCATAGATATCACTGTAGTACAACCGGTTCTCCGGAGAGGTAATGTCATCCCGCAGCAGGGACCGGACAATCTCTCTTGTAGGCCAGAGCACCTTGCGCAGGATGATCAGCTGCCCCCTGATACGGTGGATATCCAGACTCAATGACTCCCGGGAATTGTCGAGAATTTCATGTTCAATATCCTCTGTACGGCTTTCCAGAGTATCCAAAACGGTATAATAGCGGTCGACGAGAATGTCCATCAGCGCATAAGCCAGATGATCTGCGTCTTTTTTGCTGATGGAACTTCCGGGCGTTGTAATCCGCTTTTTGAGAGGGGAAAAAAGATCCGTCGGCTGCTCCAGGAAGGTGATGACATATCTCGGCCCGACTACAAGACTGACCTGCCTGAGCACCAGCTCTTTGCTCTGCTCATCATACACAGGAGTCTTCATAAGCACCAGGATCTGGGAATCCAGCACTTCCAGCTTCGGCCTGATCATGGCATTCATGATGTCCTCCAGGAAGATCGGATGAATTCCGGCAGCCTGTCCCACCTCCCGAATTACCTGGGGATCATGAATTCCGTCGACAGTCACCCAGGTCATCCGGGGATCCTTCAGGTGTTTCTCAGCTGTCTCGACTGCTATGCCGATCTGCTCCTCGCTTTCCTTCCCGTCGAAGGAGAGCACATCTATCCGGACCGGCCCGCTTCCACCTGTTCCCAGGGGAATGAGGGTTCCGGGAGGTGCTCCCAATGGATGCCGTATTCTTGTTCTTCCATCACTAATCATGATATACTCCCTGTTAGGTAATTATACAGGTAAATCCATATATGGGACAGATAAACTGGTTACATAAAAGAGGTCTAGTGTGCTTGATACCAAGGGGAAGCGGATTTCCAAACGGCGTATCACCCGCTCAATGGGCTACAGCCTGTTTGGGGGCGGATTTGGTGCTGTCTGGTTTCTCCTCGCATCTCCCCAGCAGATTCTTACCGTCTATGTAAAAAACTACCTTGGAGCAACCGCATCCCAGCTTGGGCTGTTTATCGCAGCATTCAACATCGTAAGTCTTGCACATCTGGGCTCCATATTCTTCTATAACAAACGTAAATCCATCAAACCATTCTGGCTTCTCATAGGTCTCATCCACCGCTCCATGGCCTTCGTGGTTGCCTTCAGTTCCTTCTATGTAGCTATGGGGGGAGACCGGAGCACAGCCCTCGCAGTCGTCGTGGGCGCTACCCTGGCAACCTTCTTCATCGGAAGCACCGCAAGTTCAGGATGGTGGACCTGGATCCATGAACTGGTGCCGTCCCAGGCTATGGGAAGCTATTTCGGTAAAAGAAGCGCCGTTGCCCAGGGAATGAACATATTCTTTTTCTTCGCCGCTACGTTTTCACTGGACATCTTCTCCTCCCAGGTGTTTATTGTCTACGGTATCATCTACCTAGCCGCTGGGATCCTCGGACTATTGGAACACGCCCTTCATCTGCCCATCCCTGAACCGGCATCAGCTCTCAACCAGGCTGAGCGGACACCTTTGAAGCTGGGAACCTTCTTTGCGCCTTTGAGATCAAAAACCTACCGATCCTTCTGCCTCATTGCAGGGACAACTATCCTGGCAATAAACGTGGCAAACCCCTTTTTCCCGGCGTATATCACCGATCCCGCCCGTATTGGAGTTCCCAATATCTGGCTTGGTATCATGTATGCCATATCCCAGCTCTCCTGGGTGCTGCTGGTCCCCTTCTGGGGAACCGTGATGGACCGGTTCGGAAGAAAGCCGGTTACCATGTTCGGTATGCTCTCAGCCCTCAGCTTCCTGGGTTATATTGTTATCACTCCCTCAAACTACCCGGCAGTTCTGATCATAACAGCGCTGGTCTGGGGATTTTTTGCCCCGGCCCTTTATGAAGGCCTGAACCAGATCATGTTCGTTCTGCTGCCCCGCCGGGACCGCACGATTTACATCGCCTGGTTCTGGGCGATGCTCGGTACCATTTCTGCCATCGGCCCTATCCTTGGAGGACTGCTTCTGGACAGCACTCAAGATATCCGTTTTGTGGTGCTCACCAGCCTGGGACTGCTTATCTGTTCATTTCTGCTCATGGACAACCTGCAGATCAAGAAGGAAAAACGCTTCTCCCGGGTATTCCCCACCATCACTACACCAACTATCGTCAAGGCCTACTACAATATGCCCTATATTGCAAAGGCGGAATCTCCCCGGCGGGTAGGCAGGGCACTGAGACGAATGAGCGGCTCCTCCAGCGGCATTGCACTCAATGAGATAGCCCTGCGGCTGGATGATCCTGATGAGGAGATCAGAGAGGAGGCGGTGAAGGCACTCGGCAGAATCGGAGGCGAGCAGGCCATCGAGATTCTCATTGCCCATCTGAGCAATGAGGATTCCCTGATCAGGACCGCCTGCGCCCGGGCACTGGGCACCATCGGATCGGCCCAGGCAGTCCCGTACCTCATTGATGGACTCAGCTCATCCGATGAGGACTTCTCAGAAGCCTGTGCCCGGGGCTTGGGAAATATTGATGACGTCCGGGGATCCGAAGCGCTCATCAAGCTGATTACCGGAGAGAGCACCCTCAGGGTCAAGGTAACCAGTGCCCAGGCCATCAGCCAGAAGGGATATCTTAATGCTGTGGAGGATATCCTCAAGATACGGGAGCGGACCAATAATCCTATTATGCGTAAGCAGCTCGCCATTTCCATTGCAAACCTGCTCGGACGGCCGGGAGAATTCTATACACTGCTTACCGGAACTGAGGAGCATCGGGAAGAGGAGTCGGAGAAACTCTTCCGGGGGGTCTACAGAAACTTACGCATTCTCCAAAAATCCGATAAGGGATTCATACAGCACATAGTAAAGGATATCCTTCCTTCAGCAATTGAAAGTTACGAGCAGTGGGATTACGACGGGTGCTTCGACCAGCTCTACAGTATCGTCTCCAACCTGCTCTACCGGTTTGTGGAGCTCCAGGGGGAGGATGTGAAAACCACGACCATCACCCAGTTGGGCTCAACCCTGTTTAAGCAGGAACCCCACCTCTATGCAGGGTTTATCCTGTTCCAATGGCTGGAGAAGCACCGGGAACAGGACCCGATAGAACAGGTTGGGTTACTGCTCTGTTTCTATTTCCTGAAATACTATGGGCGTGCCTGGAAAAACAAACCTCCCCAGCCGCCAAAGAAGCATCCAGCCATTTAATCCCCCATTGACCTGAACACATTCCAGAGGTTCTCTTCCGGCGGGGGTGCGGTGATGACCGTTTCCTCTTTGGTCACAGGATGGACAAACTGCAGGCTCCGGGCATGCAGGTGAATACCGCCTCCCCGGTTGGAACGGGAGGCGCCGTATTTCAGGTCCCCCTTAATATGGCATCCCACCTTGGCGAACTGGGCCCGTATCTGGTGGTGCCGGCCGGTGATCAACTCCACCTCCACAAGATAGTAATTGCTGGTAGCTGCAATCAACCGATAGGAAAGCCGGGCCTCCTTAGTACCTCCCCTGGGTTTCGGGTATGCAAAGGACTTGTTTTTACTGCTGTCCCGCAGCAGGTGATGGACAAGCACTCCCTCAGGATCAGGCGGCGGAGTATCAAGTACCACCCAGTAGATCTTTCGAACCTGCCGCTCCTTGAACATGGTGCTGATCCGGGATAGGGCCTTATCGGTCTTGGCAAAGAGCACCACCCCGCTGCTCGGCCGGTCCAGGCGATGGGGTATCCCGAGAAACACATTACCCGGTTTCCGGTAGGTCTCTTTCAGATACGTCTTAACCCGCTCGGCAAGCGTCTCATCGCCGGTCTCATCGGCCTGGACGATCTCGGAGGAGCTCTTGTTCACCGCTATAAAATGGTTGTCCTCATAGAGTACCCAATCAAGCATAGTTATCTCCCTGTTTCTGTACGGTCACAATCCGAATGGATTTAGCCTCCTTGGTAGTCAGCCGGGTTCCCGCCGCTTTATTTCCCTTCACCAGATAATCAGCGACGGGAAAGGTCTCTTCAAGCACCTTAAGCCGCGGCTTTTCTTTGTAGGTCACATGAAACCCCGCCGAAAGGCGGGTTGTCATCTTGAGCAGTCTGGATCCCTTCGGAACCAGTTCATACTGCTTATTGGTAACAAACTGGGTAACCTTTGTCCGCTTCACATAAAGGTATTTCTTCTTGTCCTGATACACCGCCGAGATGATATGACGTTCCAGGACCTCCTTATCGGCAAGGCAGCAGAACTGCATTCCCTTACCGACAAAGTAGCGGTCAGGCACGGGAATCACACAGTATGTACCGTCCTTACGGATCAGCAGGATCCGGTCATAGGGGGACACATGGAACAGGGGCTTGCCGCCCCGCACCGCAGTACCGATATACCCGGTTTCGTTGTCATAGCAGAGCTCTGCATCCCTGCCGACGGCTTCCCGGACATCCACCTGCTCAAAGGAGACAATCCTGGTTTTCCGTTTCGGGGTAAACTTTGCAGCATCTTTGATCAGGCTGTCTATATAGTCCAGGGCATACTCCCGCAGGTGGGCAAGGTGATGGGCTATCTCCTTAAGCCGCCGGTTGATCTCCCTGATCTCCTCCCGGTACTTTGCGATATCATAGAGGGATATTCTTCTGATGGGAATTTTCAGCAGGGTCTCAACATCCTCAACGGTAACATCCCTGGTCAGCTCTTTTCTGTGGGGCACAAACCCGTCAATGACTGCTTTGATCACCGTATCCCTGCTGCGCATCTGCTCAATACCCTTGTAGATCCGCTGCTCCACGAAAATTCGTTCCATGGTGCGGGCGTGGAGCCGTTCTCTCAACTGCTTCGCCTCCAGGTCCAGTTCCTCCTTCAGGATACGAAGCAGCTGTCCGGTATGGGATTCGATCACCTCCGTGACAGTCATCTGGACGGGAACGTTGTCCCTGATTACCAGCAGGTTAACAGAGATGGACTGTTCGCAGTCGGTGAAGGCATAGAGCGCATCCACCACATCCTGGGTATAGGTGTTCCGGGCTAGGTGAATTTCAATCTGCACACGCTCGCCGGTATAGTCATAAATGCCGGCGAGCTTGAATTTCCCCTTCTTGGCTGCAGACTCGATTGAGGCAATCAGCTTTTCCGTGGTGGTCCCGAAGGGGATCTCCTCAATCACGATCCGTTTCGGATCCTTCGTGTTGAGTTTAGCCCGCACCAGCACTTTTCCCTGTCCGTCGGCATACTCGGAAACATCCATGATGCCGCCGCCGATAAAGTCAGGATAGAGGGATACGCTGGTGCCGGTCAGCTTCGCCTTCATCGCCTCGAGCACCTCGAAAAGATTGTGGGGCAGCACCTTGGTGGACATCCCGACGGCAATACCTTCGGCTCCATGGATAAGTATGACAGGAATTTTCGCAGGAAAGGATGCAGGTTCCCGGTTTCTGCCGTCGTAGGAATCGATATATTCAGTCAGTTCCGGGTTGTGGAGGATCTTTTTTGCAAAGGGGTGTACCCTGCATTCGATATACCGGGCGGCCGATGCCTCATCGCCGGTCAGGCGGTTTCCGAAGTTTCCCTGTTTATCGATGAACAGGTCTGTCTGGGCAAGGTTTACCAGCGCCTCATAGATGGAGGAATCCCCATGGGGGTGATACTTCATACAGTGACCAACTATATTGGCCACCTTGTGGAATTTCCCGTCATCCACTTCGAAGAGGGAATGGAGGATCCTGCGCTGGACCGGCTTCAGCCCGTCGCTCAGGTCAGGTATGGCCCGTTCCTTGATAACATAACTGGCATATTCCAGGAAATTGTGCTTAAACAGCGTATGAACAAAGGACATTATATGAGGTTCTCCATGATAAAGCTTCTCCGATCCGGGGTATTCTTACCCATGTAGAATCCCAGGGTATCATTCACATCTTTGATGGACTTCACGTTCACCTGCACCAGCCGGATATCCTTCCCGATAAACTGACCAAATTCCTTAGGGGAAATTTCTCCAAGTCCCTTAAATCGGGTTACTTCCGGGGATGAGAGCTGCTTGACCGCAGTCTCCCGTTCACTCTGGTTGTAGCAGTAGATGGTCTGCTTCTTGTTCCGCACCCTGAAAAGGGGGGTCTCCAATATACAGACCCTCCCGCTGATTACCAGATCCTCAAAATAGTTCAGGAAGTAGGTCAGCAGCAGATTCCTGATATGAAAACCGTCGTAGTCAGCGTCGGTAGCAATCACCACCCTGGCATACCGCAGTCCCTCAATACCGTTTTCCAACCCCAGGGCCATCATGAGGTTGTAGAGCTCTTCGTTCTTGTAGATCTCGGTCCGTTTCTTGCCGAAGACGTTGAGCACCTTTCCCCGGAGACTGAAGATAGCCTGAGTATATACATCCCTGGTTGAAACCATAGATCCCGAGGCGGACTGCCCTTCGGTCAGAAAAATCATAGTCTCCTCAGAGCGTTTATGGGTATCCCCCAGATGGTACTTGCAGTCCTTCAGGTTGGGGATCTTCAAGGAGATCTTCTTTGCCGCCTCCCGGGCACCCTTTTTCACATCATTGAGTTCCCTGCGCAGTTTCTCATTCTGGACGATCTTTTCTGCCAGTTTGTCGGCTTCCTTTTTATGTTTCAGCAGGAAATCCAGGACACCCGACTTCACCTCCTGAACCACCCAGCTCCTTATGTCGGTATTACCCAGCTTGTTCTTTGTCTGGCTCTCAAAGACCGGGTTCATGAGCTTAACCGATATCGCCCCGGCGACACCCTCCCGGACATCGACTCCGGAGTAGTTCTTCTTGAAATACTCATTGACTCCCTTGAGAATTCCCTCCCGAAATGCACTCAGATGGGTTCCTCCGTCACTGGTATACTGGCCGTTTACGTAGGAATAGTAGTTCTCCCCGTAATTGGTGGTGTGGGTCAGGGAAAACTCCAACTGCTGCCCCTTGTAGTGGATGATGTCATAGAGGCCGTCGGATCCAACTTCATTTGACAGCAGGTCATACAGGCCGTTTCTTGATACATACCGTTTCCGGTTGTACACCAGAGTTAATCCTGCATTCAGGTATGCGTAGTTCCAGATACGCTTTTCGACATATTCATCATCAAAGGCGAATTCCCCGAATATCTCAGGGTCAGGCACAAACTCTACCAGGGTACCATCGGCCTCATCGGGACTTTTACCCTGTTTTTTTTTCTTCAGCATTCCCTGCTTAAAGTTCGCCTCAAAGAAATCCCCTTTTCGGAAGGAGACCACACGGAAATCTGAGGAGAGGGCATTGACCGCCTTGGTTCCAACCCCGTTGAGTCCAACGGAGAACTGGAACACCTCATCGTTATACTTAGCGCCGGTATTGATGATTGATACACAGTCAATCACCTTGCCCAGGGGGATCCCGCGCCCGTAATCACGGATCCGCACCCGGCTGTCCTTGATCTCAATCCGGATCTCACGGCCGTATCCCATAATAAACTCATCAATGCTGTTGTCAATGACCTCTTTGAGCAGGATGTATATACCGTCATCGATATTGCTTCCGTCCCCGAGCCGTCCGATGTACATACCTGTCCTGAGCCTGATATGCTCAAGGGAGCTCAGGGTCTTGATTTTACTCTCGTCATATACCACTGCTGCAGCTTGTTTTGCCTTCATCTCACTGTCCTACTATTGAAGCTTCAGTTGACCAATCTCTATTACTCTTTGTATACTAGACATACAAGTGATTACCATCGTTACGCTTATCTATACTTGATTCATATATATACAATACAATGACGCAAATGAGAAGGGATGATCATGAATGAACATATTTCAGAAAGTTGCATACAGCTAGTAACACAGATCAGGGAAGAACAGCCGGAACTTGCATCCATGATGATTCGTTCCCGAAGCACCAAGACATTTACAACTCAGTACCGGAAAAAAATCCTCCAGATGCTTCGGGAACATCCCCAGGCCTTCGCGTATTTCAGCGGTGAGGAACGGGGAGAGGTCCCCTTCTACAAGCTTTCATGGAAGGACCTGGCTATTATCCGGGTCCTTGATTATCTGAACCATGAGGGATCATCCTTTGAGGACCCCAATCTTCAGGGGGCAGAGATCATCTCCCGCCCCTTTGACATCCTGCGCAGGGCGCTGAAGGAAGGGATCTATGGGGGAACTCCAGACTTCTATGAGGATATGCTGCACCTCTTCAGGCAGCTCAGCGGCATTGAAAAGCGTAAAATACCTAGGAAAGATTCGATAACCGTATGGATGGACCGGCACCCATCCGGGCTGGACCCCATCATTGTCCATCTGCGCAAACAGAACAGGGAACGTATCATCCGGCTGCTGCAGGAAAGAATCGCAGAGAAAAGCAGAACCAAAAAACGGGGCAAATTCCTGTTTTCACCGGGCATGTCGGAGCAAGAGCAGCTACAGCAGCTTGAACAGTGGTGGGATGATGACCTCTTTCATCTTCAGAACGCTGTAAAAAGCACCGATGAACTGCAGGTCATGATGGGCAACACCCTTGATGAGCAGACTGTGCAGGTCATGAAAGAGGCTGAGAAGAAGCATATTCCCATATTCGTCACTCCCTATTTTCTCTCCCTGCTGCTTCCGGATCCCCCGGAGCAGTACAAGTATGCCGATGCGGCTATTCGCCAGTATGTGCTCTACAGCCGGGATCTGGTGGAGGAATTCGGCCAGATCCGCGCATGGGAGAAGGAGGACCTTATCGAACCGGGCAAACCCAATGCGGCGGGGTGGCTGCTGCCCTCCAATAATGTGCATCGCCGATATCCCAATGTAGCTATTTTTATTCCCTCTACCATGGGCCGGGCCTGCGGGGGGCTGTGCGCCTATTGCCAGCGGATGTATGATTTCCAGAACGGACGGTTCAATTTTGACCTGGATAAGCTGAAACCGAAGAAAAAATGGGATAATCAGCTGGAGGAGCTCATGAGCTACTTTGAAGAGGATCCCCAGCTCCAGGACATCCTGATCACCGGCGGGGATGCGATGATGAGCTCTGTGCAGTCTCTAAAGCAGATTCTTGATGCTGTCTATGATATGGCAAAGCGAAAGCAGCGGGCAAATAAAAGCCGTCCCAACGGAGAGAAGTATGCAGAGATTGTCCGGGTCCGGCTGGGAACGAAGATTCCCATCTACCTCCCCCAGCGAATTTCCGATAAGCGTGCATCCATACTGAATGAGTTTAAGCAGAAGGCGTCCAGGATCGGCATCAAGCAGTTTGTCATCCAGACCCATTTCTCAACCGCCATGGAAATAACTCCGGAGTCGGCCGAAGCGGTACGAAAACTCATTGCTGCAGGCTGGACGGTCACCAATCAGCAGGTATTTATTGTACCCGGTTCACTCCGGGGCCACACGGCAAAGCTGCGGAAGGTGCTTAACGACATCGGCGTCCTGCCCTACTATACCTTTACCGTGAAGGGCTATCGGGAGAATTCTGCCCTCTTTTCGGTCAATTCGCGATCCATCCAGGAACAGGTGGAGGAGAAATCCATCGGACGGGTGGATCCGAAATACTACAGCGAGATTAGGAAGTTCTCAAAATATGCAGAAGGAATGGTCAGCCAGATCAACAGCATCCGTGAGGGAGCCTCTATCCCATTTCTTGCCACAGACCGGAACACGATCAATCTACCGGGTGTAGGAAAAAGCAATACCTTCCGAACCATAGGAATAACCGAGGACGGCAGGCGGGTCCTCTCCTTCGAGCAGGACCACAGCAGACCCCACAGCCCCATTGTGGACCATATGGAAGCGGTAATCATCATTGAGTCAAAGTCCATCAGAACCTACCTGGATCAGCTGGAGGAGCTTGGGGAACAGATCAGTGAATATGTCACTATATGGGGGTACTCCCTCGGCTCCCTTGAGACCAGGATGCCCACCTTTGAGTATCCGGGATACCACTTCAAGGTAACCCAAACATTCAAGCATCTGGAACTCCCCTCCCAGTAACGCTCCGCCTGCCGGGGCGTGGTTCAAGCCTTCTGCCTCCCGTAGAATGGATATAGGAGGCTTACCTATGAAATTCTCGGCAGTATGGATCATTCTTGCAGTGCTGTCCGCCGGCTGCAGCCACCTTATTCCTGAAGAGGAGACCGGGGCTGTCCTGTTGAATATGATTCCTGAACCCGGCATGAGTACCCTCCTCATCAGGGAGTTGGAAGTCACCGCAGCAGACACTACAGGCAGATTGTACTCATCCCGGTATGGAGGAATCCCGGAATCCCCCCTTGTTCTGGAGCTGCCGGCTGGAAGATGGCACATTTCAGCCCGGGGATATGCAGCCGATGCGCAGACTGCAGATGCAGTTCCGCTGTTCATCGAAGCGGCTCCCGGTGCAGCTGTCCAAGGGGAAGTCACCTTCACTCCCCTATCAGGATACGGCGAGGTGGTCCTCAAGGGAGAACCGTCCATGCAGGCTCTGCTGCTCACCCTCGATGGACGCTTGGTCCGGCAGTTTCACCACGGGGATACATTGCAGGTATACTCCGGGGCATACCTGCTGTTCACTGCAGGAGCTGGGCATGAGCAGTTCAGTCCAGTTCTGGTTCTTCCGGGGGGAAGTTCATCCTACCTGCTCACTCCTGAGGGATCCCTGAAGGCTCAGCGGATTCCCTATATAGAACTGTCTGCTGCACTGGCTGGAAGCGGCCAGGAGGTGCCCCTCGGCTGCCCCGTCTCCTTCACCGCGGTATCACTGCTTCCTGACGATCCCCTTATCGCCCCGGTATATCTCTGGTATGTCAATCACCAGCCCTTTCTCACTACTTCAGAACCGACCCTCACGTACTGGCCTTACGATCGTGCAGGTCCGGTGGATATCCAGGTAGTGGTGCTCGGTATTGATGCAGCTGATCAGGTGCTATGCATCGGTAGTGCCCAAGGCCGGATTCTGGTTACCCAGGATTGACTGCCGCCGAAGTTCATGAATCATCCAGATCGATGTGAGGAGGGTAGACACCACATCAGCCAGGGGAAATGATGACCAGATTCCCGGCAGTCCGAAGATCGGAGCCAGGAGCAGCAAAAAGGGTATCAGAAAGATAAATTGTCTTGAAAGGGTGAGCAGCAGGCTTGGAACCGATTTACCGATCGCCTGGAAAAAGGTAGCCCCCACCACCTGGATCCCGACAAGGGGAACAGTGAGAAACACCCGGCGCAGGGCAGGTTCTGCGATATCAAGGAGCTGTGCATCCTGGGTAAACATGGAGAGAATCAGTCTCGGGAACAACTGAATCACCACAAAAGCCCCTGTCCCCATGAGCACGGTTACCTTGAAGGAGAGACGAATCAGCTCCCGTACCCGATCAAACTGCTTTGCCCCGTAGTTGTATCCGGCAATCGGTTGAAAGCCCTGAACTACTCCGAAGATCGGCATAAAGACAAACATCACAAGCCGGAGGATCATTCCGTAGGCTGCAACTGCCAGTGCACCGCCGTAGATATTCAGCATATTGTTTGCGGTCAGCATGGTGAGGCTTGTTCCTGTCTGCCGGGCAAAAGCAGGCAGCCCAAGCAGGACTGTTTCCCTGAGGACTGCTATATTTGGCCGGAAGGAGGCCCTGTTCAGCGGCAGGGTGCTTTTTTTCGATATGAAGAACCACAGTACCAGGATGCAAGCAGCCCCCTGACTGATCACGGTTGCCAAAGCAGCCCCTCGAATACCCAGGGGAATAAGATAAATGAGGATCGGGTCTAATACAATATTGAGGCCCGCCGATGTGATCATCACGGTCATGGCCACCCGAGCCTGCCCCTCTGCCCTGATAATCCCGTTGGAACCCATAGCCATGGAGAGAAAAACCGAACCGTAGAGGATAGTGCCTACATATTCCCTGGCGTAGGGAAGCACCTCCGGGGCAGCACCGAAGAGCTTGAGGATAGGATCAAGAAACATGTGTCCAATGATCATGACCGCCAAAGAGAGCACCAGCACAGCGACCAGGGCATTCCCCGCGGCCAGGGCGGCATCCTCATCCCGTCGTTCTCCAAGTCTTCTGGAAATGATTGATGCTGAACCGGTGCCGAAGGTCATCGCAACTGCAGCCATGATGGTCTGAATTGGAAAGGCAATGCTGAGCCCCGCTATAGCCATAGGCCCCACCGCCTGCCCCACAAAAATGGTATCTACTAAGTTATAGAGCGAATTGACAATCATGCCTGCCATGGCAGGTATTGACAGTTTAGCCAGCAGGGAACCGATGGGTTCCCTGCCGAGCATATCGCTGTATCGGGATGGAGGGTGTTCAATCTGCTTCACTGGATGCCTCTTATATGAACAACGATCATATAGAAAAGAGCCCCCCGTATCAAGGGTAGTTTAAGCTATACGGTATGTACAGATAACCGTAAAAAGAGCTTGCGAAAAAGCCCAAACCGTATTACGGTTATAAAGACGGATAGAAGAACAGCAGTCGCTGATCACCCTAAGGAATCTCTGCTTCATTGGCCGCCTTCGTTTTTCCCTCCGAATTTATTATCGTATCTGGAGTTATTTTCTATGAACATCTATGTAGGAAATCTGAGTTACAATACTCAGGAAAAAGAGCTTGAGGATCTGTTTCGCCAGTATGGTGAAGTTGCATCCTCTCGCGTCATCTCTGATCGGGAAACCCACCGTTCCAAGGGATTTGGTTTTGTTGAAATGACCGACGATGAGGCTGCCCAGGCAGCAATATCAGCTCTCAACGGCTCAGACTTCATGGGAAGGCCCCTGAAGGTTAATGAAGCCAGGGAACGTAAACGGTTCTAGCTCAACACCTCACATCAGTCAGAGCCGGTACTGCAGATAATCTTCGGTGACCCTTCTCACGGAGTCAAGACCGATCTCCGCAGGGTTGATTTCATCCCTGCGGAGCAGTACCGTCTCTACCTCTTTCCCATCAGCAGCCAGGTCCTCCCAGTGGATGATGCTGCATATGTACACAAGATCAAGGGTGAAGTACGTGATCCCGCCGTAGGTGTACTCATTCCAGTAGGTCCTGTTGACAATCTGTGCCTGTTCCACTTGGAGTCCGCACTCCTCCAGGACCTCTCTTCT
>SKJE01000126.1 GCA_007116075.1 Spirochaetia bacterium | reverse complement strand
TGTCAATGAGGTGAATCACAGTTCCTGCGGAATCCTGCTGGATACCTTCCATATGAATATTGAGGAGGAATCCCTGGGGGGAGCCATCAGATTGGCAGGAAAGCATCTGGTTTCACTGCATATTGGTGAGACTAACCGGAACCTTCCCGGGACCGGGAGAATGCCCTGGGGAGAGATCAAGCAGGCCCTGGATGATATCGGGTATGACGGACCGATCGTCATGGAACCCTTTATCATGAAGGGCGGCGAGGTGGGACGCAACATCGCTGTCTGGCGTAATCTCATCGAAAATCCGGACCTTGATGCCCTTGCTGCGAAGTCAGCTGCCTGGGTGAAGGAGCATCTCCGATAATCCCATATGCCCCCAGAACCGAAGGGATTGTATCTGGTGCGCCGGTAGGAGCGCACCAGGTCTCGACTGTCTGCCGGGACGGGACTCAGAACTCCGGCTTGATTATCTTACCGACCTCCTCTCCGATAGTGAAGTAGGAAGTACCCCTATGCTCTTTAGCCTTTTCGGCAAGGTTCCTTGCGGTAATGGTCAGTCCATTCATGATGGCACTATTGACCCTTGATTCCTGTATGGCCTCTTCCAGCGTAGACCCGCCTGTGATATAGAAGTAGTAGTTTTCGGTGCCCCTGAGATGCACCACCTCAGTAGCGTAGAACAGCTCCCTGCCGCTCTCGTTACTGCTGAAATGTATGAAGGAATCATAGCGGTCTCTGAAATATCTGGTCCAGTTTGTCTGGTCGGCCGGGTTGGATACCTCCCGTGGGATCTGTATATGCGAAAAATCCCGGCGCAATGCATTGATGGCTTGACTCGTAGTCATGGGATCCACAGATGAGGTGACATACCGTAGATTCCTCCTGCCGGTATTGCCGAGGTTCAACTCCCGAACCCCCTCAGCCACGGCAAAGCTGATCTCAAATGTAAAGGGGCCATCCTCCAGGGTGAAGGTATTGCCTGCTATGACCCTCACCTGGTCCAGAGAGAAAAGGCGGTAGGTGACAAGATTCTTGACTGTATACCCGATGGTCACCTTTTTACCGTCAAACAGCGGCTGCGAACTGGGAAGGCGGACAGACTCCTCCTCTCGCATGGTCTCAACCCTGTTGTACACTGAGACATCAATCAGGTAATCGACATTGTTTGCCATCCCATGGTGTATGGCAAGGTCGGTGGGTCCTACCATGGTTTCCACATCCCTGAAACTCTCCGTCTCCAGCACCTTTACAAAACGATCTGTGGAAAAGGTCTTTTTGATATCATTCAGGACCATGGTATGAAAAGCTTCATCCGGGCCGTTGCCGAGTACCATCAATGTGACAGTAGCTTGGTCGAGAGCCTCCTGGATCCACCTGTCGATCTCTGGAATCTGAGGGTCCCGGGCCTTGGCTGTCTCAAAGGCATTGACCGCTTGCTTGAAGCGGTTCCGGCCGCCTTGAGCGAAGAGGCTTTCTCCCCAGTCAAACCACCGCTGGCCTGCTTCCTTGGCTGCTGCCTCCAGCTTTGAGGAGTAATCCCCGGCAACCACAATACCGAGGTTGCCCATTCTGGCAAGGGAATGCATTTTTTGAAGATTTTTGTAGGCGTTATAGACCTGGTCGGCGGATAGCCGGTCGTCCTTTGATTCATTGTTCCTTACTATTTCCTTCAGGTGGGCAGTGCCTTCGTTGAAAACAACCGGATACAGTTCCAGCGCTTCAGGAAACGTAGGATTAACCGCCAGAGCCTTTTCAAGCGACTGAATTGCTCTGACATAGTCCATTCTCTCGTGGAAGGCTGCTGCATCGCGGTAGTCGCTGCCTCCCGTAGTAAAAAGTGTTCCGCAGGATGAGAACACCATACTCACAGCGACAATACTCATTATCGACAACACCCACTTTCTCATACCTTAGCCCTCCTCTTGAATCCTCTCTTAACGTTGGTCTTTCGTTTTACTCATAATAACCCAGGATAGTGACAAATCAACCTCACCGTGTGCCCTTTGGTCATACATTTTTTTATTTTTTTGAAAAGAAAGTGAAAGTAGAACAAGCACTCTTAGACCATGAAGGTGTAGATTCATTGCACATTACGGCCTAATCCCTATATATGCACTCTTGGCAAGACGCTCATTGGTGAAGTCCCTCGGCCGTCGTATGGGGGAGATGCGGATACCTGAAGTGCTCAAGGGTAAGCCAGAGAAGATGAGCGTAAACTATATGGGAATTTACATAGAATGCAGGTAAAACGATTATATTTATGGATCTGTTATAATTACTCTCACAGAATCATGTGTATTCAAATAAAAAATCTATTAAGTTTTTATTCTGAAAACATAAAAAAAATTTTTAAAAAAAACTGTTTGACAGATGTGAAAACCAGGGTTACAATTCTCTTATCGATTGGTAATCGTTTAACCTTTTAGAGGGGGAGTATGAAGGCTTCGATTAAGGAAGTGGCAAGGCTCGCAGGTGTCTCGGTGGCTACGGTATCACATGTTCTGAACAAGACAAAAAATGTACGCCCTGAGACCAGGACCCGAGTTGAGCAGGCTGTGACGAAGTTGAATTACCAGATTAATCCCATGGCGAGAAACCTCCGCAGGGGTGAGACGAAAACCATCGGGTTTGTTGTTGCCAACATGGCCAACTACTATTATTTAGATATTGCAAGAGGACTTGAACAGCGGCTGCTGAAAAGCGGTTACCGTCCTCTCCTGATAGATTCCCAGGAGGAGAAGCACATAGAAATAGAAAATGTGAAGAACCTCCTGGCCAGCGCTGTGGACGGCCTGGTGATTGCTCCTACTACCGAGGATTTCTCTTACCTGAAGCTGCTTATAGGACGTCGTCATCTTCCAGTGGTTTTTGTAGACCGGAGACCAACTGGTTTCGAAGGCGATTTAATTTTAGCTACCAATGAGCAGGGAGCGTATCAGGCGGTGAAGATGCTGATAGCCAAGGGCCACCGGGAAGTTGCCTTTATCGGGTCCCGGTATGACTCTACTATGATGGAACGGGTAATTGGGTATCGCCGAGCGCTTACTGAGGCTGGCATCCCGGTAAACACCAACTACATCAAGATGGGAGCAAAAGTGTCAGTGAGTCTTAATGAACTGCGCCACGGCACCAGTTTTTCCCAAACAAGAGAACTGCTTGAGCTGGGTAGTGTCACTGCAATATTCTCGGGAAATAACCTCGCCTCCATCGGTGTATTTACCTGTCTTCGGGAAATGGGAGTGCAGGTTCCCCAGGAGGTCGCTTTTATGACCTTCGACGACGATTTCTGGTTGACTATGACTACCCCGAGTATTTCTGCAGTAGCCCAGAAGCCCGGGGAAATTGGAAAGGTTGCCGGGGATATTATGATTGAACGGCTGCTGAAACAGGCAGAGAGGATCGAGGGGTATCACAATGTGCGGGTTTCCACACGGTTGATCCTCCGGGAGTCCTGCTGAATCAGTACCTATAGATATGTCATCATGCGGCATCAAGCCGTAGAGATAGAAAGGAGGAATTTTTATGAAACGATTTTCACTTGTTCTGGTGCTGGCACTGGTATTATTACTCTCCGGTACCATGGCGTTTGCAGGGGGGGCCCGGGAGGCGGGTCCTGTTACAGTTAACATAGCCCTGGCGAACAATCCACTCTCACAGGCTCTGGCCCAGATTGCCAGAGATCATTATGAGGCGGAAGGGGTGCAGGTAAATATTTCTGTACTTCCGGAAAACGACCTGCGGCAGCGGCTGACCACCGAAGCTTCAACGGGCGGAACCACCTATGATATGTTCTACTTCGGCCCCTACGAAGCCCAGACCTGGGCGCGAAACGGCTGGCTTGAAAACCTTGAGCCCTACTTTGACAACCTTTCAGCAGACAAGCTTGCCTGGTATGACCGGGATGACCTGATCCAGGGAATGGTTGATTCACTGGCCCTCGACGGAGTATCCTATGCACTGCCCTTCTACGGAGAGAGTTCCTTTACCATGTACAATAAGGAGCTTTTCGAGAAGAACGGTCTGGTGATGCCCGAGGAACCGACTTGGGAAGAGATTTATGAACTGGCTAAAGCCATCCATGATCCAGCAAACGGTATCGTCGGTATGACCATGCGCGGCGCACCCGGCTGGGGTATGAGCGGAGCTCCCTTCGTAACGATGGTTAATGCCTTCGGCGGACGGTTCTACGACATGGACTGGAACGCCACTGTGGACACTCCCCAGCAGCGAGCTGCTTGGCAGATGTATAAGAATATCCTCAGAGATGCTGGACAACAGGATATTCTTGCCTACACCTATAATGAGTGTATTGCACTTATGCAGTCCGGCAACTGCGGTATCTACTACGATGCAACCTCTATTGCACCTCCACTTGAAGCTGACGGTTCTGCCGTACAGGGCAAGATGGGATACGTAATGGCTCCCCGGCAGGAACTGCAGACCAACACCGCTTGGCTGTGGAACTGGTCTATGGGCATCAACCCGAACAGCAGTGCAGCAAAGAAACAGGCTGTATTTGACTTCATGCTGTGGGCAACCTCCAAGGAATTTATCGAACTTTCCCTGGATCTGGACCCCACCGGTGCAAGTACGCCCCCTGCTTCCCGTTCTTCCACATATGAGCTTCCTGTGTATGCAGCTGCACCCTATGCTGATGCAACCCTGCGTTCACTGGAGACCATGGATTTTACCAACCCAACCGTTGACCCCGTTCCCTACGTGGGACTCCAGTACATTGCTATTCCTGAATTCGCTGATGCGGGCACCAGGATGACCGAGTACCTGGCAGATTACGTGGTTGACCGGATCACCCTCGATGAGGCGATCCGCAGGACCCAGGAGGTCTTTGAACAGGTAGCGAGAGACGGCGGATACAAATAAACAGCTGATACGCTGCAGTTCTGTAATCCGGGACCCGGCAGCTCCTCTATAGGGCTGCCGGGTTGTCCTTACTGCATATGACGACCGTTTCCAACAGCTTGAACTGACGTATATGTGTAAGAAATCCATGCTCTTTGGGGATGTTATGAAAAAGAAACATGATTTTTGGTTTATATTTCCAGCTATGGTAGTGGTCATCATTATGACCCAGGTGCCCTTTCTGCTTACCATCATCTTCTCAACTTTGCGCTGGAACCTGGCCAGACCGGATCTGCCGAGGATATTTTCCGGATTTGACAACTATTTGTACTTCCTGAGAATTTCTTCTCTGCAGAATATGCCGGAGTTCTACAGTATTCTCTGGCAGACTGTTCTCATTACCGGTGTGACGCTTTTGATCTGCTCCATCTTCGGTTTCCTCCTAGCCCTCTTAATGGACCATTCGATACCGGGGATTAATATAGCAAGAACATTGATGCTCGGCCCATTCTTTGTGATGTCCACTGCAAGCGGGGTGATCTGGAAGACAACCATATTTAATACCACCTTCGGATGGTACGGTGCGTTTGCCCGGTTCTTCGGGCAGCAGCCGGTGGACCTGCTGAGTTATTATCCGGTTGCGGTGATCATTGTGCTGTTTACATGGCAGTGGATGCCCTTTTTTATTCTGGTCATCCTTGCAGGTCTTCAGGGTATTCCCAATGACCTTGTTGACAGCATGAAGATCGACGGGGTGAACTGGCTTCAGGGCACCTTCAAGATAAAGCTTCCCCTGATCATGAATCACATGCGGGTTGCAATCATGCTTGGTCTGGTGTTCATTATAAAGGAGTTCGGCCTCATCCTGGTCACCACAGCGGGTGGACCCGGTACCCGATCATACACCTTGCCGTATCTTGTATATATGCAGGTGTTTAATGCTAACAATGTCGGCCGGGCGGGTGCCGTCGCAGTGATGACTGTCGTACTGACTCTGACTCTGGTGAACTTGCTCTACAAGTCCATCAAGAAGCAGAACGAGAAGTACAGCTGAAATGAAGGAGGGTAGGATGTCAATGAATGACGGAAGAACTCTGGAGCAGGTACAGCGCTCCATCAAGATAAAAAAACGTGTTCGCCTGACCCTGCTGACCATAGTGGTCTACGGAGTGGCGATCATCTATTTCTCACCAATACTCTATATGTTTCTATCAGGATTCAAGACGGAGCACCAGGCAGTCCTCCCGAGGCTGTTCTTTACCCCGACTTTGGATACATTCCGACGGGTGCTCAACGACCCTACCATGTGGGGATTCCTGCGCAACTCCCTGCTCCAGGTTTTCTTTGGTACCGCCTTCAGTCTCCTCCTCGGTGTTCCCGCAGCCTTCGGGCTGGTCTTCGGGAGGCTGAGAAAGCGGACTACCAACGGGGCGATCTATCTCTGGTTTATAACGACGATCCTGCTGCCTCCAGTGGCGGTGATCATTCCACTGTTTACCTGGTTCCAGCGGTTTAACCTGATTAATACTCCCTATGGACTCATGCTTGCCTATATCGGGTTTCATACACCTATTGTTGTATGGATGGTTCACTCCTTCTTTTCGGACCTTCCGCCGGAAATATTTGAGGCTTCGGAGATTGACGGCTGCACCAAGATGCAGCAGCTGCTGCATATCGCAATTCCTCTGGTTCGCACCGGGATTCTTTCTGCAGGCCTGCTGGTGGCGGTGTTTATCTGGAACGAATTCTTCCTTGGGTTCAACCTCACCGGTAATCCGACGGCAACCCTTCCGGTCTATCTGGCACGATTCAGGGAGCAGCAGGGGATGTTTGTTGCACAGTTGTCAGCTTCATCAACCATTGCGGTCCTTCCTGCGGTGATTTTTGGATGGATGACCCAGAAGGCTCTTGTAAAGGGACTGACCCTCGGCGCAGTAAAGGGATAGAGCGGCTGCTGTGATGGAATGCATACTGGTTTTTGACATCGGTACTACCAGCCTGAAGACTGTCATCTTCGACTGTCACGGAAAGGAACTTGGATCGGTGTCTCGGAGGTATCCCACGTCATATCCCGGAGCGGGTATGGCTGAACAGCAGCCGGAGGATTTCTGGAACGCTGCTGTTGACGGGGTCCGGGACCTCACTGCCCGGGACGTTCTGGAAGGAAAGCGTCTGGAAGTAATTGGCCTTACTGGTCATATGAACGGATGCCTTCTGGTCGACTCCGAGGGAATTCCGGTGTATCCGGAACTAATACATGCGGACTCCCGCAGTACCGACCAGTGCCGAAGGCTTCTTGAGGTGATACCCCACAGGGAGATCTACCGAAGGACCGGCAACAGGGTGGATGAACATCTTTCCCTGCCGAAGCTGCTGTGGATCAGGGACCACCAGGAAGATGCCTACAACAGGACTGCCTGGTTTTTGAACTCCAAGGACTATCTTCGTTTCAAGCTCACCGGAATCCTGGGGGAAAGTGATTATTCCGATGCCTCCCTCACCGGAGCCCTTGATATCACGGCAAAGCGGTGGGACCGGGAACTGATTACCGAGGTTGGCCTATCCCCGGACATCTTCCCTTCATTGGTGAAGAGTACCGACATTACCGGTACACTGAGCCGGGAAGCGGCATTGATTCTGGGACTTCCCGAGGGGGTACCTGTTTCCGGAGGTGGTGGGGATGCTGCCTGTTCCACAAGGGGAGCCGGTGTGACAACCTCCCGACAGGCTTACGGGTCTATCGGGTCAAGCGCATGGATATCTACCCTGGCGGAGCATCCCGTCTACGATGAACAGATGCGGATGCAGAACTTCTATGATATCGACGGAGAGCACTGCAATATCTGCGGGACCGTCCAGAATGCTGGTGCAGCGGTGGATTGGGTTCTCGGTCTCTTCTATCCCGGAGAGGGACGTTCAAATGATGAGTATCGTGCAATTGAGGATTCACTGCGTAGGATTCCTCCCGGAAGCAAGGGAGTGCTCTTTCTTCCCTACCTGATGGGTGAGCGCACCCCCCATTGGGATGCGGCTGCCCGGGGAGCCTTTGTGGGGCTGTCGCTTTTGCACTCCCGGGAGACTATGGTCCGGGCGGTCTACGAAGGGGTTGCCTTCGCCCTGAGGGATATCATGGATGTGTACCAAGACCTGTCCATGGATTTGGATTCTTTTACCCTTCTCGGTGGAGGAGTTCGCAGTGAGGTGTGGCGGTCAATTATCTCAACCGTCGTCGGTATACCGATGGCGCTGCACCGCATACCTACACATGCAGCCTCCCTGGGTGCGGCTCTGGGAGCAGGGGTTGGAGCAGGAATCTGGAGTTCCCTGGACGAAGCGGCGTCCCTGCCGCTCACCGGTGAAGTAATTGAGCCGGACCGGGAACAGCAGGCGGACTATGATCGAATTCATCTTATATATCGGGACCTGTACGGTCACCTGAAGCCGGCCTTTGAATCACTGGCCCAGGTGAGAGCAGCGGGAGAACAGACAAAAAGGAGCAGTTGATGAAAGCTATAGTGATTGAACAGCCAGGAACAGCGGTAGTGAAGGATATGCCCATGCCGGAGGTAAGGCCCGATGATGTACTCGTGAAGGTACATGCCTCAGGGATCTGCGGAACTGACATTCATATTTACCGGGGGGAATACCTCGGTACTTATCCGGTGATTCCCGGCCATGAGTTTTCCGGAGTGGTCCAGCAGGTGGGTTCCCGGGTCAAGCGTATTGCAGTGGGTGACCGGGTCGCCATTGAGCCGAATATAGCCTGCGACAACTGCAGTGCATGTCTTAACAATCGTCAGAATTTCTGCGAGAATTGGAAGGGAGTCGGAGTGTCCCTGCCGGGGGGCATGGCGGAATATGCTTCAGTACCGGAAAAGGCGGTGTATGCAATTGGAGATATCCCATTTCAGGAGGGAGCCTTTGTGGAACCCCTGGCCTGCGTGCTCCACGGGGTGGAGCGAACCCGCTTCAGTATGGGTGACAAGGTACTGATTATTGGGGCAGGCCCTATTGGGATCCTCCTGTCCAAGACGATACAGCTCCAGGGTTCCTTCACCATCACCCAGGTTGATAAAAACCGGGCTCGACTGGATCTTGCCTCAGCAAGCGGTGCCCATGAAACCTGCAGCAGCTTGGAGGAACTTGCCCCGGACAGCTTTGACGTGGTGGTGGATGCCACCGGAGTACCCCGGCTCATGGAGCAGACGGTTGTCTATGCAAGAAAGGGAGGAACCATCCTGCTTTTCGGAGTGCCGCCGAAGGAGGGGATGGTGAACCTGCCGGCTTTCACCATATTTGAGAAGGGGCTTATCCTCCTCTCCTCATACACTTCGGTGCGCAACTCCATCCAGGCAGTCCGCCTGCTTGCATCGAAGGCAGTTGATGTGAGTTCTTTGGTATCCCATGTGCTGTCCCTGGAGCAGTTTACCCGGGGTATTGAAATTATAGAGCAGGGTCAGGAGGGAGTACTGAAGGTGCTCATCGACCCGCAGCAGTAAGGAATCAGCTTCATGAGGAGAGAAATAAGATATGAGTGAATCAAAACGGTTTTCAGGCAAGACAATCATGGTAACCGGAGCCGCCGGTGATATCGGGGCAGCTACGGCAATCCGGTTTGCCCGGGAGGGAGCCTCGGTGGCCCTGCTGGATATTGCAGATATGTCCGGGGTCCTGGAGAAGGTGAAAAGTGCCGGGGCAGTGCATGCAGCGGCCTACCAATGTGATGTGACCAACTGGGAGAAGGTTGAGAAGACGGTAGCCCAGGCGGTAAAAGACTTTTCCCGGATTGACATGCTCTTTAACAACGCCGGGTACCAGGGGCTCTTCGATATGACCCACCGTTATCCTGTGGAGGATTTTGCTAAGGTTATGAACATCAATGTGATTGGTGTATTCCATGTACTGCGCGCAGTATCTGTCCACATGGCAGAGGCTGGGGGCGGGGCTGTCGTGAACACTGCCAGTATGGCCGGTGTGGATGGTCCTCCCAATATGCTTGCCTATGGTACATCGAAATTTGCCGTCATCGGAATCACAAAAACTGCAAGCAAGGATCTGGCGCCCTTCAACATCAGGGTGAATGCCATCTCTCCAGCGTTTATGGGCCCGGGGTTTATGTGGCAGCGGCAGGTTGATCTCCAGGCGGAGGTGGGATCCCAGTATTTTGACAGTGACCCGAAGGTGGTTGCCCAACAGATGATTGACCAGGTTCCCCTGCGCAGGTACGGGAATATCGATGAGATTCCCGGGACTGTGGCGTACCTCATGAGTGATGATGCCAGCTATGTAACTGGGGTAAATATTCAAGTATCCGGCGGGATTTAATGCAAAGCGAGGACACTATGGAAAAGCAGAGAACAATACTCGAACGGTTCAGCCTGGAAGGGCGGACCGCCCTGGTAACCGGCGGGGCCATGGGCATCGGCAGAGCCTTCTGTCATGCTCTGGGAGAAGCGGGGGCGAAGGTCGCCGTCGCTGATATCAATGAGAAAGCGGCAGAAACGGTGGTGCAGGAACTCTCCGAAAAGGGTATTACCGCCATGGCTGTCAAGGCGGATGTTACTGATCCAGCCGGTGTGGCTGATATGGTCAGCCAGGTGATCTCCGCATGGAAGACCCTTACCATCGGGGTGAACAACGCAGGAATGGGTGTGTGGAGCGATGCCCTCACCATGCCCTATGAACAGTGGCAGAAGATCATGAAGCTCAACCTTGATGCGGTGTTCCTCTGCGCCCGGGAGGAGGCGAAGGTGATGTCCGAAGCGGGGTACGGCAAGATTATCAATACCGCATCCATGTCTGCCCATATCGTCAATACTCCCCAGAAGCAGTGCTGCTACAACGCCTCGAAGGCTGGAGTGCTGCACCTCACCAGGAGCCTGGCCGCTGAGTGGGCTGCCCTGGGAGTGCGGGTAAACAGCATCTCCCCGGGATACACCAAGACCGCCCTGGTGGACAAGCTCCTGGAAACTCCCGAAGGAAAGGCAATGCTGCCTCTCTGGATGGAGCGGGTGCCTATGGGCAGGATGGCTGAGACCGATGATCTCCAGGGAGCCGCGGTATACCTGGCATCATCAGTATCCGATTACACAACTGGATCGGACATCATCATAGACGGCGGATACTGCTGCTGGTAGGATATCCCGATGAGCTGAAACCGGACAGCTTTTTTCAGGCTGTCCTGTTTCAATCCTGATGCTGCGTGCGCAGTGCTGCAAGGTACCTCCGCCGGCTCAGTCCCAGCAGTACCACCACCACCGGTATGAGCAGCAGAGCAATACTATTCCCCTGAAAGAGCATATATCCCCAGTACCGGACCGGGTTTCCTCCGTCGGTCATGGCGGTGATCAGCACCCCTTCGGGTACGGCTGCACCAACCTGCACAGAGAGCTGGGTGATCATGGGTGCCAGTTTGGTGGCGATCAGAAGATACCCCGCGACCAGGGGAATACCGGTCAGTACCGACCGGAACACATTGCCCCTGCACACAAGTACAATGACGGCAACCTGGGAAATCAGGCTCGGCAGGTCACCCAGGGGCAGGGTTCTGTTGCCCGGAAGCAC
>SKJE01000094.1 GCA_007116075.1 Spirochaetia bacterium | reverse complement strand
GGACTCAAGCATTGATACGAACAGCTTCATGAACGCTGCAGCCTGGGCACCATCCATGATACGGTGATCAAAGGTGAGGCTCAGCCCCATGATCTTCCGTTGCTCCAGGGTATCGTCGATGTACCGGGGGAGGCTCCTGACGGCACATATGCCAAGAATGCCCGCCTCAGGGGGGTTGATAATCGGTGTAAAGGAGGTAATACCGTACATGCCCACATTGGTGACGGTAAAGGTTCCCCCGGACAACTCATCCTGGGTAAGTCGTCCTGCCCTGGCCTTGGATATAAGCTCCCGGGAGCGCCGGGAGAGTTCAGCAAGGCTGTACCGGTCCGCTTCGTGAATCACAGGGACCACAAGCCCCTTATCCACCGCTGCGGCAAAACCGAGATTCACCTGCCCCAGGAGCAGCACCGAGTCCTTCTGAAGGCGGGCATTCATCCTGGGATACAGCTTTAACGCCCGGGCGGCCGCAGCGAGCACAATATCATTGATAGTGATGCGCTCACCCAACACTTCACTCACTTCATCCTTTAATGCCAGGAGGCGGGTCACATCAGCCTCAGCATGTTCGGTAACCATAGGGATCGTGGAACTGCTGAGGACCATACGCTCCCCGGTAAGCCGCTGTACGGTGGTCAGTGGAACTACAGTATCCTCACCTGCTGCCGGTCGAGGAGGCAGGTCAGTTGAAAACACCTTTCCCCTGTGTCCGCTGCCGGATACTTCGGAGAGGTCAAGTCCGCGATCTGCGGCCATCCGCTTGGCCAGGGGAGTTGCGGGGGAACCAGCGGCATCAAGGACATCCTGCTGCTTGATTTCTCCCTGGGACCCCGATGGAGTGACACTCCCTAAGTCTATCCCCTGCTCCCTGGCAGTCCGGCGGGCTGCAGGTGTTGCGGCAACCTTTCCCTCCTGGAACACAGCCCCCGCGCTTTCCTCCCGGGGTGCATCCTCCTTGGAAGACTGCGGGGAAGCCTCGATCTGAGAAGAAGATTCGGTTTCGGGAACCGCCTCCCCCGGTGATCCGACCCATGCTATCGGTTCGGTCACGTTCACAGTACTTCCCTCTTCATAGAGGATTTTCAGTATCGTGCCTTCGGCATCAGACTCAAGCTCCATGGCAGCCTTGTCCGTCTCAATCTCGGCCACTATATCTCCCTTTTCGACCATATCTCCTTCCTTCATGAGCCAGGAGATAATGGTTCCCTCTTTCATAGCCATGCCGGTCTTCGGCATAATTATCGCTTCAGCCATACAGCAGCCTCCTACAGCAGTGACTGAAGAGCAGATGCAATCTTCTCTTCAGTGGGCACTACCAGCGCCTCAAGCCCGGGGTTATAGGGGATGGGTACATCAAGTCCGCCTAGTCGTTTAATCGGCGCATCAAGATAGAAAAAGGCCTCACTGTCGGCAATGGTGCTTACCAGCTCCCCGCCGAACCCACCGGTCTGGCACGCCTCATGGACCACCAGCACCCGGCCGGTCTTTTTCGCTGAGTCGATCAGGCACTGCCGGTCCAGGGGCACCAGGGACCTGATATCCACCACTTCCACATCAATACCACGCTGTGAAAGCTCTTCAGCAACCAGTAGGCACCTGGGCACCATCCTGCCGTAGGTGATTACCGTTACATCCCGGCCTTCCCGTTTCACATCAGCCTTTCCGAGGGGAATGGTGTAGTCATCTCCGGGTTCGGGAACCGGTCCCTTCTCCCGGTAGAGCAGTTTCTGCTCAATAAAGACTACCGGATTATTGTCCCTGATGGCGCTCTTCAATAACCCCTTTGCATCATAGGGCGTTGAGGGGATCACCACCTTCAAGCCGGGCACATGGGCAACCCAGGCCTCCAGACTCTGGCTGTGCTGGGCCGCCGCCCCGGTACCCGATCCCCCGGGAGCCCTCAGCACCATAGGAACCGATGCCTGTCCCCCGAACTGGAAGCGGTTTTTTGCCGCCTGGTTTGCAAGCTGTTCCATGGCCAGGGTGATAAAGTCACTGAACATGATCTCCACGATCGGACGAAGGCCTGTCATAGCCGCACCCGCAGCGCATCCGGTAATGGCCAGCTCCGATATAGGAGTATCAAGGATCCTCTCATTCCCGAATTCCTCCAGCATCCCCCGGGACACCCCGAAGGCCCCGCCGTATACACCGATATCTTCTCCCAGGAAGATAATGTTCTCATCCCGGCGCATCTCCTCGCTCATGGCTTCCTGCAGTGCCTGGGCATAGGTTATTTCTCTCACAGTATCCTCCTGTTCATGCATAAAGATCATCAAAGATCCGGTCAATGGAGAGCTCAGGACTTTTTTCTGCAAAGTCTACCGCTTCCTTGATCTCAGCCTCAGCTGACCGTTTCATCTCCTCAAGTTCCTGTTCGCTGAAGAGCCCCCTCTCCAGCAGATACTCCCGATGCCGCTTGATGGGGCATTTCTTTTTCCATGCGGCCACCTCTTCCTTGGAACGGTATTTCTGGGCATCGCTCTTGGAGTGGCCCATCCACCGGTAGGTATTCAGCACCATGAGCATCGGGCCGTTGGTGAGCACGTATTCCCGGGCTTTAAGGGTTTCCTGGTAGATCGTGGTCACGTCGTTTCCGTCAAGGGCTATCCCCTTGATACCGTATGATCCGGCCCGGAGGGAAATATCATCAATGTTCATCGTTTTCTTTACATGGGTGGACATGCCGTAGAAGTTGTTGGTGCAGACAAAGAGCACCGGCAGGTCCCAGACTGAAGCCAGGTTCAAGGACTCATGGAAGGCTCCTTCATTAGCCGCACCGTCGCCGAAGTAGCTCACCACTATATTGGGCTTCTTCAAGTACTTGAGGCTTAATCCCGCACCAGTTGCTATGGGGATTCCTCCGGCAACTACTCCGTTAGCCCCAAGACTGCCCACGGAGAAATCTGCTATATGCATGCATCCCCCCTTGCCCTTGCAGTATCCGGTCTCCTTGCCGAGAAATTCCGCCATCATCCGCTTGATGTCCATATTCTTCCCGATGCCCTGGTTGTGCCCCCGGTGGGTCTGAAGGATGTAGTCCTCCCGCTGGAGAGCGGAACTGACCCCTACTCCGGTT
>SKJE01000111.1 GCA_007116075.1 Spirochaetia bacterium | reverse complement strand
TTACCATAAAGAAACGTGTTGAACCAATAGAGAATCATGTTAGCTATTATGATGATCGGTACAAAATGTATAAAAAAATTATTACGGCTTTGGATCCTCTTTGGAACGGGATTGAGGAGCTATTAGATTCTTAAAAAAACCAGACCTTACGGTTATGGTTAAAAAATATGCGTTTTACGCAATAAAAAGGTAGGTGCAATATGAAAAAAATGTTGCTAATGTTTCTAGTGCTTGGGTTAGTACCATGTGTTCTCTTCGCTGCTGGCAGTAGAGAAGCACGGGAAGTTACAATGGTTGGAACAGATACTGTGGTCGAAGCAGTGAACTTTGATACAAATGTAATACCAAACGATGATTATACTATAGCCGTTGTTGTTAAAAGTGCCGCTATTCCTGTTTGGGAATCACATTTGATTGCAGCTCGAAAAGCAGGTGAAGATCTTGGAGTGACTGTCCTGGATTATGCTCCATCCAGAGCTGACAATGTTGAAGAGCAGAAGCGAATACTTGAAGATTTGATCACTACTGGTGTAGATGCTGTTGTTCTAGCTCCTGCTAACACCGAAGCTGTCCGCGGTCCAGTACAGGACCTTATTAGAGCAGGTATCCCTGTAATCTATGATAATACCATGGGGCCTTCTGATGTTGATTACCTTACATATGTAGGTGTAGATAATATTCAGGTAGGTTATGAAATAGCTATGGCAATGGGCAAACTCATGGGTGGTGAAGGTAACCTGCTGGTTTTGGAAGGTGTCCCTGGGCAGTCAACTTCAGACCTTAGGACGAAGGGCATTATGGATGCTGTTGCTGAGTACTTTCCGAACATCTATGCTGAAAAAGCAGTTTCCAATTGGCAGTTTGATGAAGGTCGCAGGGTGACAGAAGATTATATCACCAGATGGGGGAATGACCTTAAAGCTGTTGTTGCCGTTGGAGGAAACCAAGCGGAAGGAGCTGTCGAAGCAGTTCGAGCAGCAGGAATGAGTGACAGTGTGCTCGTCAGTGGTTTTGATGTTCAGGAACCCCAGTATGCAGCAGTTAAAAGTGGAGATGAGGTTTTTACCGTATCTCAGGGGGTTTACGAGCAGGCTTATATGAGTGTTGTGGCAGCTGTAAAAGCTTTAAATAATGAAGAAGTACCTCGGCTGATTACCACCCCAATCGTTATTGTTGATCAGACAAACCTTGACGCTATGGATGAACGTCCTGAAGCCCTGAGAAATAGATAATACTATTTTTTGACAATACTTTCGGAAGCCTAGAATATGAAATGTGTTCTTGGCTTCCGGATAATTGTTCTATTAATCAGAAATTACTGTTTCTTCCTGTCGGTATTACCAATGGTAGTATCCTATGGTACTCCATGCTTATATTAAATTATTTTTTACGTTTTTATAATTAGGAATGGTTGTATGGAACAAACTGAATATCTACTTGAGATGAAGAATATTTCAAAGTTTTTTCCCGGAGTTAAGGCTCTTGATCAAGTCGGGTTTACTTTGAAACGTGGTGAAGTCCACGTCCTGCTAGGGGAAAACGGAGCAGGAAAATCAACGTTAATGAAAGTTCTTGCCGGTGCCTATGTACCAGATGCTGGTGAAGTATTAGTTGAAGGGAAAAAGGTAGAACGTTTTTCCCCAAGAAGGGCTCAAAGCCTAGGAGTTGGAATCATCTATCAGGAATTCAACTTAGTACCCTACATCAATGTTGCCCAGAATATTTTTATCGATGAATTTCCTAAAAAATGGTTCAATATGCGTATCGATCATAAAAAAATGCACGTGGATGCTGACTCATTACTTGCAAGTCTCAGTATGAATGTTGACACCCATGCAATAGCCCAAGAGCTCCCAGTAGCTCAGCAGCAAATGGTAGAGGTCGCAAAAGCACTCACACATGATCTTAAGATTCTCGTTATGGATGAACCTACTTCTGCTCTATCTGACAGAGAAATTGAAAAGCTTTTTGATATGATCAGAGCTCTAACTGCCAAAGGTATCGGAATCATTTTTATCTCACATCGGCTACAGGAAATTCCGCTAATTGGTGACCGTATAACTATATTGAGAGATGGGAAATATATCGGAACGAGGGAAGTAAGAGAGACAACGTCAGATCAAATGGTTAGTATGATGGTCGGCAGAGATCTCGGTAGTCTTTTCCATAGGGATTTCCAGAAATCAGGTGAGCAGGTTCTAAAGATTTCTAATCTTTCTTCAAAAAAAACTGGTTTAAAACATATCAACCTTGAACTGAATCGAGGTGAAATTGTCGGAATTGCCGGACTTGTTGGCTCTGGACGATCTGAGCTTGCCCGAGCTGCTTTCCAAGCAGACAAATATGAAGAAGGCGAGGTTTTTTTCTTTGGGGAAAAAATCAAACATGGAAATCCTCGAAAAGCGATCCAAAGGGGTATGAGCCTCATACCGGAAGACAGAAAAAGACAGGGTCTCTCCCTTATTTTAACTGTTGCAGAAAATATTGTTTTATCCAGTCTATCGAAATTGTATCCAACAGGATTTATCTCTTTCAAAAAAGAAGATGAAATCGTCAAAAAATATATAAAGGATCTGCGTATAGCAACTCCGCATTCACGGCAGATAGTACAGAACTTATCAGGAGGAAACCAGCAGAAAGTGGTTCTTGCAAAATGTCTATGTACTGAAGCAGAGATTTACATATTTGATGAACCCACTAGGGGTATTGATGTTGGTGCAAAAGGAGAGATTTATAGTTTTATGAATGAGCTGGCTAAAATGGGTAAGGCGGTGCTGATGATTTCATCAGAATTGCCAGAAATCATTGGAATGTGCGATAGGATATATGTCATGAGGGAAGGTAATATTGTAGCTGATTACAACAAGGAAAATGCTACTCAAGAAAAGATTATTGCTCATGCTATGGGAGCAAAAAAAGAGGAATGCACGATATGAACAAGATCATAAAACGAATAAAAAACATTCCGCCGGTATTAATTGTCATCTTCATTCTTGTGATAGTGTTTAGCCAGTTTTCACGGAACTATCTTACTATAAGAAATTTGTTGATCATACTTCAGCAAAGTTCTGTTCTGTTGGTTATATCGATAGCAGCAACATTTGTGATCATCAGCGGTGGTTTAGATTTATCTCTTGGGGCAATCATGACTATTTCAGGAGTGACAACAGCACTTGCAGTAAATGCAGGACTTCCGATTATTCTTGTCATAGCAATTGGTGGATTAACTGGATTTGCCTGTGGAGCTGTTAATGGTACATTAATTGCGATTGCTGGTATGCGCCCTTTTATTGCCACTCTAGGGCTTCAGGGTATTCTATATGGTTTCTCTCTCGCATTAACAAATAAAGTGGGCATCCATGTTTCTAATGAAAAATTTATTTTTTTAGGTGATTTGGTAAACCGAGTTGTCCCAATGGCTGCGATCAGCTGCGCGATCATTTTCCTATTTGCGCTCTATGTTCAAAATCACACAACGCTCGGTCGATACGCCTATGCAATCGGAGGAAATGAGGAAGGTGCACGACTTTCTGGGGTAAATACAACCTTCTGGAAATGGCTTGTCTACGCTTTTGCTGGGTTATTGTGCGGACTAGGCGGTGTGATCCTTGTGGCTCGTCTAGAAGTTGCCGATCCCATAGTAGGTATTCAGTGGGAGTTTGAAGCAATAGCAGCTACCATTCTTGGGGGGTCCAGCCTGAGAATTGGAAAAGGAGATATTCGAGGGACAATTATAGGTGTCCTGCTTATAGCAATACTTAGAAGCGGACTTAATGTAGTTCGTGTTCCGTCTATTTGGCAGCCAGCTACCATTGGCACCATTATAATTCTTTCTATTGTCTTTCAAGTGATAATTACTAAGAAGGAGCTGGGGAAAAAATGATTGCAAATAAAAAAAAGAAGGTAGAGTTAATTTCTAGCCTAAGTAGATTTGGGGCACTGTTCATTCTTGTTGTTATTGGCTCTATGATCTCTGATGTATTCCTAAGCGGTAGAAATATCAGTAATGTTATTACGAACGCTAGCGTGATGATCATCCTTGGTGTTGGTCAGACAATAGCTATTATAACAAATGGTCCTGATCTATCTGCTGGATCTATAATGACAATTTGTGCAGTTATAGCGGCAATTCTTGTAAAAACGTTTGGGATGTTTTTTTTATGGGCCTTCGGATTGGCCATTATATTAGGGATCGCTCTTGGCCTTTTGAATGGGTTTATGATATCTAAAGTTGGCATCCCCTCTTTTATTTCTACATATGGGTTGCAGTGGGCAGTTTTTGGGTTTGCTTACCTGATTTTAAGAGGATATGTCTTATATGATTTTACAGCTTCTTTTCGTTTCTTAGGTAATGGTTATCTTTTTGGTTTCATCCAGATGCCGATAGCGGTTATGATAATTGTTGTTATCTCCGGCATAGCCGTGATGAAATGGACAACACTTGGCAGGAGATTCTATTCGGTAGGAGCTAATTCTGAGTCAGCAAGGTTATCAGGAGTGGACACTGATAAAACTGTGATTTATGCGTTCATGATCAGTGGAGGTCTCGCTGCATTAGCTGGCATAGTTTTAGTCGCTCGAATTAATGCAGTTCAAGCTGACATTGGCAGAAGTTATCTGCTTCCGGTCATCGCTACCGTATTTATGGGCGGTACAAGTCCAACAGGTGGACAGGGATCAATAATTGGAACTGTAATTGGTGCTTTGATAATTGCTATTGTACAAAATGGGATGAATCTGCTTGCAGTACCAAGTGAATGGCGGGAAGCAATAATTGGTGCACTTATTATTATAACTGTACTAATTGATATATTAGTAAGGAAACGTTTTACCCATCTGCAGAAGGCATAGTCGGGATCGAGCGTGGAGGTGTAAATTATGGAACAAGCATCAGGATCTGTGAGATTAACAATTTTTTTTAAACATGATCAGTCAAAGAATCTTTCACAGTTGAATGAAGAATTATTTCGAACAAAATTCTGGACTACTTTTCCACCAGATGGTGTAGAAATCATATCATGGCAGGTAATGATGGGGATCGGGCAAGTGGTAACCCTGGAAATGCCACCTGATAAAATTCGCGAGGTTAATCTCTTCATTGAGAATAAATCTTGGGGAGCCTTCAGGACAGAGTGTTATCTTACCTATGATTTTCTGCCTGTTCTTAAACACAAACAGGCTGAAGAGTTAAAATACAGTAGTACTGATGAGTAAAACATGGAATAAAATACCAAAGTATTCTGGTGTTGTATGCTTATTTAAAGGCAAGATATTTTTAGAAAAGGATGATAGCATGAGAATAGTAAGGCAGAATGAAGGGGTGCATTATACTCCTGCTGGTCACGATAATTCGGTTATTTCAAGAAAATTATTTAATCCTCATAATGGAAGTCGGGTTATTGATGTTCATGTTACGACTTTTAGTTCTAATTCAGGTATGGAAGAGGAAGCTCATGAGAGCTCAGAGCATGTTTTCTATATGCTGGATGGTAAACTGGAAATCAGACAGAATGGTAATATAATGACAATCCTTGAAGCGGGAGATGCTGTTCATATTCCTGCGGGTGAATTACATCAGTTACATAATTCAGGTCCAGACACTGGCGTGTTTCTTGCTGTAACAACTTTATTGGATACATGTACATAGACAAGTTGAAGGTTACTCGCTCAGCAGGCCATGCTTGAGCTTTCGGTTTTTCAACTCGTTATTCACCAGGCGTGGGATGTCATCACGGAGATCAGAATCCTTAATAACACCGAAGATGTGAAACAGTTTCTGTACTTCCAACGGCAATTCACGCCACGATCACCGGTCGAATATCTAGTGTCACTGAATCCAGTGCGCTTGTCCTTTAAAGTGTTACCCTATAGGGGTGCATATCAGAAACTTGTTTTAAAAGTATCTAAAACTATGGCAAATATGTTAATAGAATTAAAAGTATTTTATTCTATAGTGCTGTCTGTGCATGTGTGGTACAACAGTGAACACATACCATCTTTTTCCGAGGTAACCAGTAAGTGGTTATTAGAGAATTGTATTTACGAAAAATCCGACCTTTCTATGATTCCGAACTTATAAGAGTGATTACGGGTGTACGGAGATGCGGAAAATCTACTTTACTCAAATAAATATATGAGGAACTGATCGATAAAGGAATTGAGCGGAAACAGATCGTCTTCCTTAACTTTGAAGATTACACCTGCAGAGCTCTTACCGAACCGGATGTGTTTCATGAATTCATTGTGAAGAGGATTGATACACGCAATACATGGTATTTGCTGTTTGATGAGATCCAGCTTGTTGCCAATTTTAAACTTGTGATTAACTCCTTCAGGGCCGTCTACAATGTGAGTATCTTTATTACTGGATCAAACTCAAAGATTCTTTCCGGTGAATTATCAACACATCTGGGAGGCAGAACTGTATCGTGGAGGATGCTGCCTTTTACCTTCAAAGAGTTTTGCCGTTTTACAAACCGGCCAGCTGATAAGGAATCTCTGACACAGTACACCACCTGGGGAGGGTTCCCTACTGTATGTGCCGCACCGAAAGATGATTTGAAGCAGGCTATCCTGTCAAATCTATATGATTAAATAGTACTTAAAGATATAATTATGCGCAACAAGGTTGCTTCTGCCTATGTATTAGTAAAGGTGCTGGAATATCTTATACGTGTATCGTCACTAAGGTACAGCGATATGATATTCGGGGGAAAAAGAAATTAGCTTTTGAAGAGAAGGTGTACGTGGCTGATCTCGGTTTGTTCCTATTGAAGAAAAACAAGGTGAAGGATGAATTCAGTATAATCACCGAATCCCTTATATATAATGAGCTTATTGCCCGGGGATATCAAGTTTATATTGGGAAAACATATCGTGGAGAAGTTGATTTTATTGCCCAGAGAAACAGGAAGATCTGCTACATCCAGGCAGCCTATCTATTGGATTCTCAAAAGACTATTGATCGGGAATTTGGAGCGTATAGCGCAGTAGCAGATCATCATCCCAAATTTGTTATATCACATGATGATTGGACCCTGGGAGAACAGGACGGGATCAACCACTTTCCCCTGCTTGATTTTTAACCGATGACAATGCCCTGCCGGGATAAACAGATATCTGCTATATCGGCAGGATATTGATCACCGAGGGGATGGTGCGCAGGCTCTTCATCACTTGCTTGAAGTCATCGGGCTGCTCAAATTCCATGGTGAAGCTTCCGGTGAGCTTACCCTCATCAGTCTCCTCCAGGCGTCCCTCTATGAGGTGTCCCTTATACTTCTTCACTGCTCCCTCTATCTCGGAGAAGAGGTCGGTGGTCCGCTTAGACGTTACCTTGAAGCGCTTGGTCTTTCGCTGCCTGCCCGCCTCCCATTCCACCTCTATAGTGCGGTGGTCAATCTCCCTGATATGCCGCAGGTTCGGACAGCTTTTCTTGTGTACAATAATACCCCTGCCCCTGGATATGTAGCCGATGATTTTGTCTCCGGTGGAGGGACTGCAGCACTTCGCTATGCTGATCATCATATTCTTCTCATTGCCGATGCGGAAGGAGAGTTTATCTGCATGGAGCACGTGCTTGATGATCTCTTCGCCCTCGGGAGAAGGGGTTTCCTGGCCGCTTTTTGCGGGTTCAGGGATTTTCTCGGAAGCCTTGCGCTTGGCAATGATACTCTTGTCTATCAGCAGGGTTTCATCATGCTTGTTGAGCCAGTTGCGGATCCGCTGGCGTGCCCGGGAAGTCCTGGCTATGCGCAGCCAGTTCACGTGGGGCCTTCCATTGGGTGATGTGAGTATTTCAACCACCTGGGTATTCTTCAAAGGCTGGTTCAGGGGAATAATGGACCCGTCTGCCTTGGCTCCAATCATATGGCTTCCCACTTCCGAGTGGATGTAGTAGGCGAAATCAATCGGAGTTGAGTTTTTCGGCATCTCTATGATATGACCCCGGGGAGTGAATACATAGATGGAGTCCTTGAGCAGTTCTGACTTGATCTCATCGAGGAAATTGTCCGAGAGCTCCACCTCCTGCTCCCAGTTCTTCAGCTTGCTGATGATAGGCAGGGTATCGGTGGTGAGCTTTGCTCCCCCGAATTCCTGCTTATAGGCCCAGTGAGCGGCAATGCCGAATTCGGCAGTATAGTGCATCGCCTGGGTCCTGATCTGGATCTCCAGCTGTCGTCCGTTATAGCACATCACCGTGGTATGGAGGCTCTGGTACTGGTTCGCCTTCGGCATGGCAATGTAGTCCTTGAATCGCCCCTCGATGGGCGGCCAGAGTTTATGGATGACCCCCAGGATGGTATAACAGTCATTGACCGTATGGCAGGTGATGCGCACACCCAGCAGGTCATATATCTCATCAATGTCCTTATTGCGTTTCTTCATCTTCCGGTAGATGGAATAGAAGTGCTTTGCCCTGGAGGTGACAAGGATATTACTGAGACCCTCCTCACCGGCAGACCGGTAAATTGATTTTTCTACTCGTTTCAGGTATTCAGTCCGCTCATTCTTCTTTGCGAGGAGGAACTCCTTGATATACTGGTAGGTGTCGGGATTGAGGTGCTTCAGGGCAAGATCTTCAAGCTCCGCCTTCATCCAGGATATACCCATGCGGTCCGCCAGAGGGGCGTAGATATCCAGGGTCTCCGATGCAATCGTTTTGCGCCGTTCAGGACTGAGGTGCTGGAGGGTGCTCATATTGTGCAGCTTGTCCGCAAGCTTGATAATGATCACCCTGATATCCTTGGCCATGGCAAAGAGCATCTTACGAATGGTCTCAGCTTCCTGGACGCTCTTGTTCTTCACCTTGAGGATAGAAATCTTAGTGACCCCGTCCACCAGGGCTGTTACGGTGGGACCGAAACGCTGTTCTATCGTCTCCTGGCTTACCCCGGAATCCTCAAGCACATCATGGAGCAGACCGGCAATGACAGTATCTGCGTCCATCTGGAGGTCCACCAGCATTTCTGCTACCTGGAGCGGGTGGACGAAGTAGGGCTCACCACTGGCGCGTTTCTGTGTGCCGTGGAGCTCCAGGGACCAAAGTGCTGCCTGATAGATCAATTCCTGATCTTCGGGAGTGTAATGAGTCAGTTTCTGTCTTAACTTGTCTATGCGATTCAGCATACCCCTCTCAACACCGTTATATCTCCAACCGCCTGCCTGTGACAACCCTCCTCAGGCCGGCAAGATCGGGAATTATTTCAATTTCTGAAAAACCCGCTGCCGCCATGAGCTCGGCGACGGCTTCACATTGGCCGTCGCTGTTCTCTATCATAAGATACCCATCAGGAGCCAGTTGTGAAAAGCCCTTTGGAATAAGTCTTTTAATATATTCCAGTCCATCTTCTCCTGCAGAGAGGGCAAGAGCCGGCTCTCCCCGGGAGATCAAGCGGCTGCACTGCATTTCTTCAGCGGTGAGGTAGGGGGGATTGGTAAGGATGATGTCGAAGGTACCGGGTATTGAGTTGAAAAGATCACTTTCAAGAACAGTGACCACGGCCTTGAGCCTGCAGGCATTATCCCGGGCAACCGCAAGGGCCTCAGGCGAAATATCACTGCAGGTGACCTCCCTCCAGGGCTGCTGGAGCTTTACCGAGATGCCGACACAGCCGCTTCCGCAGCACAGGTCGAGCACCCGCTTGCCCGGCAGCTGGAGGGTTCGTTCAACGAGCAGTTCCGTCTCAGGCCTGGGAATAAGCACCGCAGGGGTGACGGTAAACTCATATCCGTAGAACTCCTGTACACCCCTGATATACGCCGCCGGTGTACCGGAAGCTCTCTGTACAAGCAGCCGGCGGAACTCATGCTCTATATCCCCCGGCAGTTCAACGGGAAGGTCGGCAAGGGCCCGCTCCTTGGGCACCCCCATGGCAAGGGAGGCCAGCAGGAGTGCGTCGAGGAAGGGTGTAGTACTGTGGGGTTTCAAATCTGGTACTGCTTCAGTAAGCAGCTGCCGCAGTGTTGCCATTTACCCCTCCTGCAGCTGCTCCTCAAGGGAAGCTATACGCAGGGCATCGATGATTTCTTCCATGTTGCCTGTCAGGATAGAGTCAAGCTTGTAGAGGGTAAGGTTGATCCTGTGATCGGTCACCCGGTTCTGGGGATAGTTGTAGGTCCTGATTCGCTCTGAACGGTCACCTGATCCGACTTGGCTCTTCCGGCTCTGGGCCCGTTCCTGCTGTTTTTTATCTTCTTCCAAATCATAAAGACGGGCACGGAGCACTCGCATAGCCTTTGCACGGTTCTTGATCTGGGACTTCTCATCCTGGCAGGTTACCACCAGTCCTGTCGCGTGGTGGGTCACCCTGACCGCACTGTCGGTGGTATTGACGCTCTGGCCTCCCGGTCCGGATGAACGAAAGACATCCACCTTGATATCCTCAGGCTTGATATCAATTTCAGTCTCCTCCGCTTCAGGCAGCACCGCCACGGTCACCGCAGAGGTGTGAATCCGTCCCCCGGATTCGGTGGTGGGCACCCGCTGAACACGATGACCGCCGCTTTCATACCTGAGATACCCGTAGACCTCCTTTCCGGAGAGGGAAAAGATAATCTCCTTGATGCCCCCGATCTCGGTCTCGTTAAGCTCTAAAATCTCAAGCTTCCAGCCTATTGTCTCGGCGTAGTGGGTGTACATCCGGTAGAGATCCGATGCGAAGAGGGCCGCCTCGTCGCCTCCGGTACCCGCACGAATTTCCATAATAATATTCTTTCCGTCCAGGGGATCCTTGTGAACGAGGAGGAGTTTAAGCTGCTCTTCCAGCTCCGGCAGGCGTTCCTGCAGCTCATGGAGCTCCAGTTTTGCCATCTCCCGCAGCTCTCCTTCAGATTCCAGTTCATAGAGTTCCTTGGTGGAGGCTATTTCCTCAACTAACGAGGTATATTTATGGTACACGGTCATCACTTCCGACAGGTGGGAATGCTCCTGCATAAGCTCTTTATAGCGGTTTCTGTCCTTCAGTACATCGGGATCCGCCAGCAGGGTCTCCACCTCACGGAATCTGGCTTCCATATTGATCAGTCTGTCTAATTTCATAGGTTCCTCTTCTCCCCTGATAATAGAACATCTTGGAGTTCAGGGGCAATCCCCCCCTAGAGATTCATCTGCTTGAGGACCTTTCGATATTGCTCCACCTGTTCATGCTTCAGGGTATTCATCCTGGCAAAGATGATCACCCCGATGAGCAGGAATGCCATGGGTACCAGGGCCATATGGATATGAATACCGAAGATTGCCTCGGCTGACCGGGGGTCTGCAGAAAAGTTGGTCAGTTCATGGACTAGCCAGAAGGTGATCGCCTGGCTTGCATAGGAGAGCCGCCCAAAGAATGCCCGGAAGCCCATGTAGATGCCGTCATCCCGGCGTTTGTCCTTCACGACAATTTCATCAATGACGTCTGCCATAGCCGGAGGCATGAACAGCCAGAACCCGCCGAAGGAGAGTCCCCAGAAGAAAATGGCAATAGTAAACCCGGTATAGCTCTTGAGAAAAGTCATGGGGAAGGAGAACAGCGCCATGAGCAGCGCAGAGATAATGAGCATCTTCTGGTTGCTCTTCAGACGTTTTGCAACCATGCCCCAGAGGGGAACCGATGCTATGGCGCCCAGCAGCATGCCTGCGAAGATAATGGTGGTGTCACTGCTTCCTCCCGGGAGGATGTAGTCACCTACATAGTGTATGGATCCTGTCATGCTCATGGCAGCGGACTGGTAGAAAAAATACAGCAGGATAAAGGCGAGGAAATTGCGGTGGGAGAAGGCATGCCGCATCTGGTGGAAGAATGAGAGGGCGGTTCCCTCATCTTTTTCATGCTCCACCTTCTTCAGATATCGCTTGATCATACTGCGGTTCTCCTTCACACCGGGGAGCAGCAGCATGGCTGCAAAGATGGCTATTCCGGCGGTTACCCATGCACTGGTGAGAAAGCTTTCCTGAATACCGTAATCAAAGAAAAGGGGAGGAATGACGAACCCGCCGGCGATGCCGAGCACTCCGATGACCGTCCCCAGTTCTGCGGTCCTCAGCCGCTCCCGGGTGGACCTGAACTTGTCCGGAAAAACCGACTGGTAGTTGAGCTCCCATACCGAATAGAGCAGGTCATAGAGACAGGTGCTGAATACCATCCAGAGAAATACCGGAAAGGGATTTATTGATGCATCCAGGGATCGGGGAACCGCAAAGATCAGGATAAAGCTGAAGGCACAGGTGATGGTCCCGAAGAGAATCCAGGGAAACCGTCTGCCAAGCTTCTTTGCCAGGAAGGTAGGCTTTGCCGTCAGATAGCCGAGAAGCGGATCGTTCACCGCATTCCAGGCTGCATAGATGACTATTGCCGCTGCAGCATATATTGAGGGAAGACCGACTTCTGTTTCATAGAACTTGAAGACTACCGCAGCAAAGGCTCCGGTGAGAAACTCTGCAAGAAACCGGCCCACCCCGTAGGAACTCATAGTCCCAAGGGTATTCTCCGGCGCTGCTGTCGAAATGTGTTCCTGACTCATGTGTACCTCGATGTATGGAAAATCTGTTGAGCATTGTATCACAGAAAAAGCTGTGACTGCAGTAGGAAGGGGATACTATTTTCCCTTACTCTGTTCAGTCTGCAAAAATCAGCATATGATGAAAAGTTCCTGAAAAAAACCGGGAAAGTGAGGAAGTAAGAACATGGTTGCAAATCTACTTATTGTGAAGTTAACCCAGACGGGATTCCGTGCCCGGGATCTGGAGAACGTGATCAGTTGGGTCCTGAATCGGTGGATGCGCATGGAGTGCTCCTGCCTCGGCTCATCAAGGATGGCGTTTTCCAGCAGTTCAATCTCCTCCTCAAGGCTGTCAAGCATATGGTAGTAACGGTCAATCAGTATGTCCATGACGGCGTACCCGAGAAAATCAGCAGCCTTGCTTCTGATGAGACTGCCCTTGGTTCGGATCCGTTTCAGCAGGGGATCGAAGATATCCGACGGCTCTTCGCTGAAGGTGATGACATAGCCCGGACCGATGATCAGGCTAACCTGCCGCTGGATGATCTCCCGGGTCTGAGGATGATAATCCGCAGTCTTCATGATAACCAGGATCTGTCCGTCCAGTATTTCGATCTTCGGCCGGATCATGGTATTCATGATGTCCTCCAGAAAAAGGGGGTGAATCGAACAGCACTCCCCTACCGTTCTGGTGACCACCGGATCATGGACACCGCTGATCATAATCCAGGTAAGCCTCGGGTCCTCAAGATGGCTGACCAGGTTGTCCACAGTCGCCTCAGGGTTAATCAGCACCTCATCCCGGTCATAGGTCACCACCTGCATACTCACGGGATCACTTCTCTGCTCTCCCAGATGCATCAAGGTGCCCGGAGGAGCTCCGATCGGGTGGCGTTTCCGCAGAGAGCTTTCTTCATTCATCCTGCATCCTCCCTGTTTTCAGCCGCACCAGCTGACTCATTTACGTTCCATCAACTCAACCAGGATGTCAAGATCTCAGCTGCGTGTTCTTGCTGAAGCAGGGCATGCCGCCGGGGACAGCAAGTTACTGACGTTCCAGCCGGCTGATCAGGGCTCTGCTTTTCTCAGAAATTCCGTCTGGATCGTACAGGTGGATGTAATGTCCACCGTCTATGATTACTGAATCCCCTCCGGTCTCCTCCGAAAAGGCCGACAGTTTCTGTTTCCAGAGCTCTTCTCCCTCTTTTGCTATAAAGGTATGAAAGGGAACATCAATCGGTCCCTGCTGCGAGGCCAGTGCGGCGTTTTCCGAAAGCATATCAGCTTCTTCCTGCATATTCCGGGTATGGGTGCGCCGGAAGAATATGGTGCAGGCAATTTCGGTTTCCTTTTCATTCAAATGTCCGTGGATGATTACCGGCATATTATGTTCACACACCCCGGGCTGATTCCGCATAAGACCGGAGCGGGCGAGGAAGGTAATCACCGGCGAAAGAGACGGATCTTCCCCGGTTTGTTCATAGTATGTGGGAATCAGGACATCCAGCCCGATAACAGCCAGAAGTTCATCCGGATAGCTGGAAGCCCAATAGATGGCTTCCAGCCCGGCTATGGAATGGGGGAACAGTACATAGGGCGGAGTTTCTCCTGCCCGGGCTAATGCCTCACGAGTTTCTGCCAGGACAGTATCGAGATCACGAGGACTCTCCGTTTCACTGCTCCACCCGTATCCGGCCCTCTCTACCACCGCGATACGGTAATCATCGGATAATCGGCTGTAGAGAGGCTGAAAATCATATACCGGTGAGCTGGTTCCGAAGCCGGATAGAAAAACAAGGGTCACATCCCCGGCTCCCTCCGAGTATACATGCAGAGTGCTTCCGCTTTCCTCAAGTTCGACAAGGGCCCCCGGAGCCGGATATGCCTCCAGTTCCTGAGCGGAGCGTGTTCTATGCTCAACCCAGCTGCTTAAAACAATACCGGATATACCCAGCACTGCGACTATCGGTATGCCGATCAGGATCCATTTTACCACGTTTTTTTTCACAACTGCTCCTGATTCTGCTCCAGACTCCTTCAGCGCCCGCATTACACCATGCAGATCAGCTGTGCACTGCAGCAGGAGATTACCGTCATGATATCGTTTTTTAGATCGATCTTCAAGGCAGAGCTGCTGCTTCTCAGCTGATCCCGGCCAAAAGCAATGCGGCGGCGCAGGACTCACTGATTTCAGTATATCTGCTTATAACAGCGATTGCGTGACGATGATCGCTAAACGGGCGTACGCTGTCAGTGAAGACTGGAAAGACCTGGTACTGTGCTGAACTTGATACGGTGACCTTTGACATACAAAAAGAGTGGTCCCTGGGCAAGGCTGTCCATGCCTCGGGCAATCTGATTGAGCATAAGTTCATTCTGGAGAACATATCAGTGGATCCACTTGTAGTTCATGAAGAGGACTCTCAGAATCCATCGGAGGAGGGGCATCCCAGGGTGTATGCCTTTGAGGACTACAGCGGATACGGATTCTACAGACCGCATGAGGATCCGGTATCTGATGCTGTAGAAGCGCCCTCCTATGATCTGCATTATGATATCCTCACCAAGCTCTGGGAGGATTATCCTCAGTGCATCGATGCACTGGTGCATATCGGGCATATGTACATAAATACATCAAACAGGGTGAGGCATGCTATTAACTGTTACTCTGCTGCGGTTCATATTGCAGAGCAGGGATTTCCTGAGCATTTTGACGGCATACTTATGTGGTCATGGATAAACAACAGGCCTTACTTGAGGGCACTGCACGGGCTCTGTTTAGCCCTCTGGAAAACAGAAGCCTTTGAGGATGCCGGGCGAATTGCAGAGCAGATGCTCCGTCTCTGTCCCACGGACAACCTGGGGGGGCGTTTTCTCATAGATGACATAAACAAACACAAGCGCTGGGAAGACGTAAAGAACGGCTATTGACCCGCAATCACCTTCGGTTTCCGGGAATAGAAGATGATGATCGATCCAGAAATGAGCACCATGCCGAGTATTGTAATCAAATCCGGCGTGTCCGACGGGATCAGCAACCAGCTCATGATTGCTCCTGCCACCGGAACGATGAATTTATAGAGGTTAACCTCTGAAACTTTCACCTCCGGGCGCTTAAGCAGGGAGTACCAGATGGAGAATGCGAAGGCTGAGACAAAACTGAGCCAGAGCAGTGCCGCGAAGAATGAGAGGGGAACTTCTGTCGGGAGGGACTCACCGGTTATGGGTGACATGATCATGAGCATCAGTCCCCCAAGAAAGATCTGCTGGGAGTTGAGATACAGGGGATTGAGTCCCCGCTTCTTCACAAGCATTTGTCCCAGGGACCCCACTATGCAGGCTCCCAGAAGCATAAGGATACCGGCAAATTCCCTTAATCCAGCGGCATCCCCGAAGTCTCTGTCGGCACTGAGCAGCACCACGCCGGCTATGGCTGCGGTGATGCTGATGATCTTCCGCAGGTTAAATCTATCATCCTTGGTGAATATGTGGGCAGTGATGGCTGCAAAGAGCGGTTCTGATCCCATTACCACTGCCCCCACGGCAGCGGGAACCCGGTCGATACCGTGAAAATAGAGGGCGTAGAAGATACCCGTCTGGTAGAGGGATACCAGGAGGACGATCCTCCAATTGGTGCGGAAGAAGGAAGCATAGCCATGTATCCTTCCGGTAAAGGGGATAATAAGAATTCCTGCCAGCATAAAGCGGGCACCGGCAAAGAAAAAGGGCTGGGCATACTGAAGGCCGATTTTTACACCTGCAAAGGCGGTAGACCAGAGCAGCACAGAGAATATAGCCAGTACATGGGTTTGTCTAAACATGATTATCTTTTCCTGATTACAAGAGAATAGTTTATCATCTGTATCCTATCTGTTTCAGAGAGTTCTTACAAGTTAGTCCCGATTTCTCCAGAGTGTATCAACGATTCTGCCCTGATTGGTGAAGTGCTCCACTTTCCAGTGGGTGTAGTTGTCCTGGATCTCCTCATCACTCCAACCCATGGATGCCCGGATTTTATCAGGATGTTCGCCAGCATCCCGCATGAGCGTATTCAGAGTGTGTCGAAGGCTGTGGGGCCGCAGGACCCTGCCGGCAAGGGGAATGCCTGAGCGTTCCAGGGCTCTGCGGAATCGCTTGCGCCACCAGGTGGGACCGAGGCGGCTGCCGTCGGGATAGCAGAATACCAGATCCTGCTCTTCTTTGCAGTGGGTTGTCCTGTGGTGGATCGCGAGCTGTCGGGCCAGGGAGTCTGCCAGGTAGATGCTTCGGGGTTTATTCCATTTGGGAGGACCCATTTCATGGGCATCTTTCCATGCTTGCTGAACCAGAATGCAGTGCTGGTCCCATTTGATGTGCTTCCACTGGAGCGCAAGCACCTCTCCCTGGCGCATGCCGGTTGAACAGGCAAGAAAAAAACAGGTGTAGCACTGCTCGTCGCCCCAGATAGTGCTGACACTGGGATCAAAGAGCTGACGAAGCTCCTCGGTTGTAAATATATCGATCTGCAGCCGTTCTCCCTGCACCCTCCCGACTTCCCGGGCGGGATTCCGGGGGATATCTTCCCTAAAGGCTGCTTCATTGAAGATCACCTTAACCGCGCTCATAATCTTGTTCACCGTAGCGGCGGCAAGGTGCTTTCTTCTCAAGGATGAGCGGAAATCAATGATGTGGGCCCGCTTCACGTTCTGAATCGGTATGCTGCTTAGTGCTGAGCCGAACAGATGGGCTTCCAGATTGATTCGCTGTTCCCGCACATACCGCCGGGTTATAGATTTTCCCTCATCTAATAGGCGCTGCACATGGGGACAGTGATCCCAAATAAAGAAGGACTGGGCATATGACGCTACTGTTTGTATCTCCTGCATGACAGACTCTATCCTTGTACCAAGTGATACAAGGATAGAGCGGATTGAATGTGTCAATGATTCAAAGCATGGTGCTTTGGGCACTACTCCTTTGCGCGCACCAGCAGTACCGGGACTGTTCCTCCCCGCAGTACCTTCTCTGTGACACTGCCGAAGGCCCATCGACTCAAACCCGATCGTCCATGGGTGGCCATAACCACCAGATCGCATTCCAGTTCATATTCTGCCTTGATAATCTCTTCGGCAGGGCTGGTGCCGGTGACGATCTTTGTCTTGATAGCAAGGGATGAACTGTTTAGTTTTTTGGCTGCACCCTCAAGATAGTGTTTCGATTCCTCCTTGAGATTCTCGAGCCAACTGGGATCATAGGGCCCTTCGGGAATTCCCATACCGCCGGTTATTCCGGTCATTTCGATACTCGGGGCTCCCATACTGACCACGTGAAGCAATATGACCGTCACTTCTTCGGAGGGACACAGCTTGGTCATAAAACGGTTTACGTACTCCACAGCAGCTTCGCTGTAAGTGGAGCCGTCCAGGGGGACAAGTATTCGTTCTGCCATACCACACCTCCTGTGTGTCTCTATAATAACACCACTGAGCATGAAATCAAAGTCGAAGCGATTGTTTTTTCTGTTTTCCCTGAATTTCATGTGATAGGATATATTATTTATGAAAAGGAACAATGTGTAGTGAAAAGATTCTGCATCATTATGAACCCTGTTGCCGGTAAGGGGTCTGCGCTTAAGCTGCAGCCGATAATTCAGCAGTTTATGGAGGACCATGGGATTCCCTTGGACCTGCATCTTACCCAGTTTCCCGGCCATGCAGCCCTCATTGCGTCACAAGTGGATGATCCGGAGGTGACCGTCATTGCTGCCGGGGGAGACGGCACCAGCAACGAAGTGCTCAATGGTCTGATGGACAGCGGAACCAGGCGTATGGGCGTACTGCCGGTGGGCAGCGGCAATGACTTCTCCTACGGTAGTATTGGCCAGACCTCCCTTCCCGGCTGCCTTGAGCTGCTGAAGGATCCCTGGTATCAGTCGATCGATGTGGGTTTGGTCCGGGGGGGATTTTTCCCTGATGGGCGCTATTTTGCCAACGGCGTCGGCATTGGATTTGATACCCTTGTAGGTTTTGAAGCAGCAAAGATGAAGCGGATTCGGGGTGCTTCAGCCTATGCGCTTGCAGCACTTAAACTGCTGGCGGTGTATCCCCGATTTCCGGAACTGAAGATCACCATAGATTCCAGGGAGATCACGGGAGCCCCGATTCTTATATCACTTATGAACGGGAAACGGATGGGGGGAGCCTTCCATATGGCTCCGACTGCTGAAATCAATGACGGATTGCTGAACTACTGCATGACCCGTCAGGGGAAGCGGGGGAAGCTGCTGAGGGATATGATGCATTATCTTAAGGGGGACCAGCATCTGCTGGAGGATACCTTTACCGGACAGGGGTCCCGCTTTGTAATCACCGCACTTACCGGAGGCATGGCGGTTCATGCCGACGGGGAGACCATCTGCGAGGCGGGGACTGAGCTGGAAGTGACCTGCGTTCCCTCAGTAGTCCAACTGCTCTCCCCTAGAAAGTGATGGTTGCACCAAGGCTGAAGTAGTTCACCTCATGCATGAAGAAGGCGAGCAGGGGAAATCTTCCTGAATAGAAGGAGCCTTGAAAGAATACATCTGGACCTGCTTCTCTTCGGGAGAGCTGTTTAGCCAGGGTAATGGAGATGTCCATATCCCAGGGCCGGTTTTCATCGTAGACAAAGTGGTAATAGGCTGACTGCCCCTTATACACAGGAGCGTGATCGTCAGCAACCAGAGCAAACTTTCCCAACTCATGGAAGGTGAGGTCTACGCTTAAAAGCATATCTCCCAGGATATACCCGTCCAGAGTGAGTTCTGTGCCCACCTGCAGTTCCCGTGCCTTGAACTCCGGGTGCTCCTCTTCACTTGAGGGATCGGGTTTAAATCGATTACCAGTGTGTCCAAAGCGCATCTCCCCGTAGAGGCGAAATTGGTCTCCGGGTTCAAGGGAGACCGCTATGAACTGCGGATCCTGGTGTACATAATCTATCAGGTTGCTCTGGAAATCAGAAGGATCCAACTGTGCTCGGTAATTGTAATTGCCAGCATCGTCTCTGGAGGCAAACTCAACAACCCGGGTGAGTATCTCATCTCCGGTATGTCCTGAGAAGTGCTTCCTGCCTGCCTGGACTGAGAGGAACTCCCCGATGCGTGCCTGGGCACCGTACAGATAGGTTCCGTCAAACCCGAGCTGGTCGGTTCCCCCAAAGGCGAGAAACACGGTTCTCATTCCTCCTGAGAGAAACCCTTCAAAACGGAGCAGGTTTCCGAAGTTGACCCGTGCGAAGGGGATAGTGGTTCCTGCACGCATGAAGATGTATTCATGCTCATCCCGGTCCCCGTAGGTGCGGTCAAAATTGTATCCCTTCAAACCGACTACTCTCCCGGCTTCGTGTTCAGTGAGATATGTATAGGACGGCCGGGTCGAACCGGGGATCAGTGTGAAGTACTGCAGGGATGCGGTAGGTGCAAAGGGATCGGCCCGGTAGGGTGTATATAGTGGGTCCTGGGGAACAAGTTTGAAAAATTGCGGATGGGTGTTCCCTGCCAGGGGAAATAGTATCGTCAGCAGTAAAATCATTATGAAAAAGTAACGTTGTATCACAGTGGTAACCTCATAAGCAGCTTGTGGTATTGTAGGTATGGTCGTTCAGGCAGTGTAGAAGAGTAGGTTGTTTCATCATAGTGACAAAAGTCATATCAAATTGGGTGTTTGTCACAACCTGCCCTTTTCGGGTACAATGGTTATCAATGAACCTCATATCAATAGAAGATGTATCGAAGCAGCTTAAGGATGAGCCCCTCTTTGAGCAGGTATCCTTGGGCATCAATGACCACGATCGAATCGGCCTGCTCGGAGCAAACGGAGCGGGTAAATCGACCTTTCTCAACCTGGTGACCGGCATGCTGGAGCCTGACTCGGGAACCATAGCGAAGAACCGGGAGCTCCGCCTGAGCATGCTGGAGCAGTCTCCTCTCTTCAGCCCCGGTATTTCTGTACAGCAGGCTCTTTATGAAGGAAATTCCGATATGATTCGTCTGCTCAATGCATACCGGCAGTGTCTTGCTGAATTGGGGGAGGGATCTTCCGCTCTGCTGGAGGATCTCACTGAGCGTATGGACCGGTATCACGGATGGGATATTGAGCACTCCTATCTTTCCCTGCTCAATGAGCTGGGGATTGATGATCCATCCCTGCCGGTAGACGAGCTCTCGGGAGGTATGAAGAAAAAGGCAGCCCTTGCAAGGGCTCTCGCTTCCCAGCCGAACTTGCTGATCCTTGATGAGCCGACCAACCACCTGGATATCGGGGCTGTTGAGTGGCTTGAACAGTATATTCTCTCAAGCCGGCTGGCTTGTGTGGTGGTGACCCATGACCGTTATTTCCTGGATGCCGCCTGTACCAGGATTTTTGAAATTGACCGGCAGAGGATTCATTCCTATGAAGGGAACTATGCTGCTTATCTGGACCAGAAGCAGCAGCGGAGGGCCCAGGAGGCTGCAGGACAGAGTAAAATTAATGCAATTCTCAAAGATGAACTGCAGTGGCTGAGCCGGGGACCCCGGGCCCGGACCGGTAAGGACAAGGGGAGAAAACAGCGGATCCAGGATCTCATGGATGCCCAGGTAAGTCAGGAGCAGGAGGCTGCTGATTTCTCATCCAGCCGTCGTCGTCTGGGTAAGAAGGTGCTGGAGATTAAGAAGGCCTCTGTCTCCTATTCAGGGAATCAGGTGATTCGCCCCTTTACCTTCAGTTTTCGCCGGGGCCAGCGTATCGGGCTCATCGGGCCAAATGGATCGGGAAAGAGCACCTTCCTTAATATGATTACCCAATCTGTTGAACTGGAGAGCGGAGAGATTGAGCTGGGGGTGCATACCCATTTTGGATACTATGACCAGATGAACCATGCCCTGCCCGAAGAGAAGGAGGTGCTGGAGTTTATCAGTGACCGCCGTGAAGAGGTGACCATAGCGCCGGGTCAGCGGGTCAGTGCTGCAAGGTTTCTTGAGACCTTCGGCTTTGATGTTTCCTACCACCGCATCGATATCTCCCGGTTGTCCGGGGGAGAGAAGCGAAGGCTGCTGCTGATAGCAACACTTATGGAGCATCCCAACTTCCTGCTTCTGGATGAGCCAACCAATGACCTTGATATCCAGACAATGAGGAAACTCGAGGAGTATATTGACCGGTTTGAAGGATGCCTGCTTATTGTATCCCACGACCGGGCCTTTCTGGATCGATGCACCGACTATCTGCTGATCTTCGACTCAACCGGCTCAATCAAGGGGTATGCGGGACAGTACAGTGACTACAAGCAGGATCTGGAGCAGCAGAAGTCATCAAAACCAGCTGGTAATGCACCTTCACCTGCAAAACAGCGAAGTGCGGATAAGAGGAAGCTGACATTCAAGGAGCGCCGGGAATTTGACCGGCTTCTTGAAGAGATCGATGTCCTGGAATCGGAGAAGGAGCAGCTCGAAGAGCAGTTCCTTCAGCCGACGGAGGATCTGGAGATAATGACCAAACGTTATGAAACGGTGCTGAAACTTATTGAACAGAAGAGCCACCGATGGGAGCATCTTGCCCAGATAGATGAGGGATGAACCACTTCACGTATCTGCACCATATCAGGATAATAGCTCCTGCATATGAGTCAAAGCCCAGTCGAAGGGGAGTACGGTGATCCTTCCGTGATACTCTGTTTTTGTACCCATATAGATTACATATAATTGAGCACTCGGATAATCTGCCCCAAAAGCTTGCAATCCCTTCAGATCTTTTTCACGAATCCTCTGTGCATGTTTTATCTCAAAAGCCTTCAGTCCCCTTACTCCGTAGAGAACGAGATCAACCTCAATGTTCGATGTGGTTCGCCAGAAAAACAATTCATAACCATATCTGTGGTACTCATTGTGTGCACGAACTTCCTGAAGGAACAGTCCTTCGATGGCAGGTCCGGAAATCTCAGAAAAACTGTCCAGAGGACCTCGGGGGCGAAGTGTCTGGTAGATTCCAGTATCAAAAAAGTAAAATTTTGGACGTGCAGTCATATCTCTTTTTGCTCGCTTACGAAATACCGGTAACGTACATCCAAGCAACAGATCTTCTAGAATGGAAAAATAATTCTCTACAACTTTTCTGTTTCTGCCTAGTTCTCTTCCAATTTCTGTATAATTCACAACAGAACCATGGGAAAAACTTGCGATTTCAAGGAAGCGGGAAAACGCACTGATATTCCGCGTAAGTCCTTCCTGATGCACTTCTTCCCGAATATATGCCTGTATATATGCTTTCAGATAGGCTTCACGCTCCTGATCAGAAGCAGCTGTATATGCCATGGGCAGATGACCACATCGAATCGACTGTTTCAGCGAGAAGGTTTCCCCTAGCTCAGTTGCAGTAAGCGGATACATGTTTGCCGTTAAGGCCCGACCAGCAAGCAGATTGACTCCTTTCTTTCGTAATGCCCGTGCACTTGATCCGGTCATGATAAATCGGTAGTTTTTTGATTCAATTAATCGATGGACTTCATGCAGAAGCGTTGGAATCCTCTGAATTTCATCAATTACGATCCAATCTGTATATCCTGGAGGAATCAGTTCCTCAATTGATGCAGGACGAGCTGATAATCTCAGGAAATTATCCCCATGCAGTAAGTCAATATACACGTGTGAAGATAGATGTGTTTTAAGCCATGTGGTCTTACCAGTTCCGCGTGGCCCGAATATGAAGACACTTTGTGTTTCAGTCGGTAATGTAAAAGATCTAGAAAACATATAAATAATATACATATGAATAATCAATCAGTCAACTCCGAATATCATCAAAAAAAGGAGTTTAGAGTTCCTTATTAGTAATATATTCGGCATGAGCAGTTCCGTTTTTTAACTTCCTCATCATATGCCTGAGATAGTTGAGCGGGCACTGCGTCGAAGACGGAGTCTATATGCATCGCATGAATTGAACTGGAGTGCTTGGCTCAATCAGCCCGGTACCCGGTAATCAGATTAAGCTGTATCGACCGTGCTGCAAGAATACTCTTCCGTCGGTCCTACTGGCACCTACAGCTTCAGCAGTCTTTTATGAAGGATAGTTGGAATTGGTGAAGAAAATGGATGATTCGCCAGAGATGAACGTGCATACCACCACATACGAATACGTAGTACGTCAATAAATATACTGAATATAAGATTATTACCCCATATAAAAATACAAATTACACTACATTGGTATTTGTTGCATACATGCCTGCCGCTGGTTAGCCTCTATACTCTCGAAGAGGATGATCAGATACTCGTGAAAAAATCGCTTTCAGAGGTATGGATACCTGACATGTTCATTCATACTCCATATGAACATAGTATTCACATCCGGGATATTGATCATTACGATTCATTTTCTCCTTGAGCTATATCATCAGACTAAAACGAGTGGAGCATCAGTAACCACCGGTGATCCGATGTGATTACCATGATCCTCCAGCCGATCATGCAGGCTGCTGCGGACAAGTAAAAAGATCGTCTTTCCTAAGGACATTCCTGTATGCTCTTATCATAGAGGGGGCAATATTGTAGATATCTTTATCAATATGTATGTCGGTACAACAAATGTGGATATCTGCCGGCAGAAGCGGATAACAGCATATATAGCGATGGGAAAAGAAAAACATAATACATCACTGAAGCATCGGCTGCAGACTAAAAAAGGGATACCCTTGGCTATGCTGGTCTGATAATAGACGGGCGGGTACATGCACATATTACGTTGAGCGATGCAGTGAAGGCCGAAGGCGGGCATCTGGAGCCGGGTACGAAGGCACTCACATTCTCTATAATCTATATTGCCGATCTAGGTGACATAACCTTTAATAACTGGGATACTGTGGAGCGAATGGACTCGTAGGCTACTATGGGCATGTGTGTGGTAACAAGGCCTCAGCAGTAAGAACAGTCCGGAGGAGATATATGCAGATACCGATGAAGGAAGTAGAGATTTTTGAGGTGGGTCCCCGGGATGGACTCCAGAATGAGCCGACGTTTATTGAAACTGAAAAGAAAATCAAGCTTGTTGAGATGCTCCAGGATGCGGGCTGCAGGAAGATTGAGGTGACAAGTTTTGTTCATCCTAAGTGGGTACCCCAGATGGCAGATTCTATCCAGGTGCTTGAGGGCATCACAAACCGTCCGGGAATCGTCTACAGTGCCTTGATTCCGAATATGAAGGGTATGCAGAGGGCCGTTGAGGCGGGGCTGGACGAGGTGGTAACCATAATGAGCGCCAGTGAGAGCCATAATACGAAGAACTTGAATATGAGTGTTGAGCGTTCCCTAGAGGAAGTGAGAAACATCAACGAAGAGGCGCGCAAGCACGGCATGCGTGTTCGATCCTATATTGGTACAGCCTATGGCTGCCCAATGGAGGGAGCAGTTCCTGTCAGTGAGGTTGCCCGTATAGCAAAGGCTCTTGAAGATGCAGGTTCCTATGAGATATCACTGGGAGATACCACCGGCATGGCGTATCCGCAACTTGCCTTTGAGGTTGCCTCAGCAGTCCTTGATGTGCTGACCACAGCACGCACAGCTGTCCATTTCCATCGTGCCCGGGGAATCGAATGCGCCAATGTGCTTGCATCCCTCCAGGCGGGTGTGACGGTTATTGATTCAGCAGCCGGGGGACTCGGCGGATGTCCCTATGCTCCGGGTGCTACCGGAAATATGGCAACAGAACTGCTTGTTGACATGCTGCATCGAATGGGTATCGCCACAGGTATTGATCTTGGGCGTATGGAGCAGGCAGCTCAGTTTGCAAAACAGCTTGTCAGTCAGAATGAAAAGGAGTGAGAGATGAAACAGTTAGAGGCACTTGCACAAGAGTATCGTGACGGAAAGATCAAGGAACAGCATCTGGAATTACGGGTGTTCAGCGACGTATTTAACAGTGATCCGGAAAAGGTCAATGAGGCGTGCCGGGCGGGGGAGTTGATCCGCAACGAACAGGTTGCATCTCGTGCCGGTGTTGAGCTTAAGGAGATCGCAGCTGCGTCAGTGCAGAACGGATCGCTGCTCAACGGACATGTGCTGACCGGAATAGAGAAGAAGATTGGTGGAGCGGTCATTCCCATGGGAGTTGCAGGTCCCGTGGTGGTACATGGAGAATATGCCCGGGGTGAGTTCTTTCTTCCCTTAGCTACAAATGAAGCTGCCCTGGTAGCCGGGGTGCAGCGGGGGATAAAGGCCATCAATCTTGCAGGAGGACTGCATACGGTAGTCACCTTTGACGGCATGAGCAGGGCCCCGCTTATAGAAGCCCCAAGTATTATAGAGGCAAAACAGCTCTGCCGTCGGGTTGTGGAAGATATGCAGCTTCTCCAGAGACTGGATGCAGTTATTTCAGACCCCTTTGTGAAGCTGAAGTATATTGAACCATACCAGCTGGGTACCAAGGTGTTCCTCCGGTTTGTCTGCTCCACAGGAGATGCCATGGGTATGAACGGGGTGACTAAAGCCTCAGCCGACATGGTGAGGGCTCTCTTGAAGGAGCTTGAAGGGTGGAAGCTGCTGACCATATCTGGAAATATGTGCACCGACAAGAAGGCCTCCCATATCAATGTACTTCAGGGCAGGGGAAAGAGTGTCCATGCGCAGGTTCATATTCCAGAGGAAGTGCTGAAACAGGTATTTAAGTCAGGGGTAACCAGCCGGAAGGTTGAGCAGGTAGTGTTTAATAAATGCTACCTCGGCAGCTGCTTGAGCGGCACCATCAGCGGGTTTAACGTCAATGCTGCAAATGCCCTGGCAGCATTTTTTGCCGCCACCGGACAGGATATGGCCCATGTAGTGTCCAGTTCAGCAGCCTTTGTCCAGGCAGAATCAGATGATGACGGCCTGCATTTCCAGGTGAGCATGCCCTCCCTGGAGGTAGCAACAATAGGTGGAGGAACAAACTTCGGGACTGCGAAGGAGGCCTTGAAGCTTCTCGGATGCGGAGAGTTTGGCTCCAGTCCTGATGACAATACCAATGTAAAGCGTCTTGCAGAGCTGTGCTGTACCGCAGTGGCAGCACTGGATCTCAACACTGCCTGTGCCCAGGCAGCAGAGTATGAGATGGCAGACAGCCATGTCGCATTGGCTAGAGGAGAGAAGGAGTAATGGATACAATCCGAAACACCCTGAAGGGGAAGATTGCTTTGATAACAGGTGGAGCGACGGGCATCGGGCGAAGCTGTGCTGAACGGCTCTCTGCCCTGGGTGCTTCCGTTGTGATCAATTACTCGAGGTCGAAGGATAAGGCTGAGCAGCTGGCTAGTCAGCTGGAATCCCGGGGAACACCGGCCATGGCGGTACAAGCAGATGTTGCCCAGGACGGGGATGTACGAAATATGGTTGAACAAATACTCAGCCGGTTTGGTCGTATTGATATCCTTGTCAATAATGCAGGCAGGACCCGGTTCGTTGCCATGGATGACCTGGAGGGTGTTACCGAAGAGGACTGGGATATGATTATGAACACCAACGTCCGGGGAGCATTTTATGTGACTAGGGCTTGTGCTTCTGAGTTGAAGAGGAACAACGGCTGTGTGGTGAATATCTCATCAATTGCTGGATTCATGGGCCGAGGCAGTTCAATCCCCTATTCGGTCTCCAAGGGTGCCCTGATTAACCTGACCAAATGCCTGGCTCGGGCCCTAGCACCTGAGGTGAGAGTAAATTCAATCGCACCGGGAATCGTTCTCACCGATTGGGTTATCGGCCAGGAGGAGCATATCAAGCGGCAAAGCGGAGGAACCCTCATGGGTCGGGCTGCAGAGGCTGTCGATGTGGCTGATGCTGTAGAGGGTATGATCATCCACGGTGGATTTGTGACCGGACAAACCCTCATTGTGGATGGGGGATTTTATCTTTAGATATATCCAGACAATCCAGGCCCTGCAAACTGCAGGGCTTGTTGCTTTGATATGAACAGACCTTACCGAACAGCACCCCGGGCGGCCACAGGCCAGCAGGCTATAACAATGTCATTTCTGGTGACGTAATAGGTGTCATGCAGATTGATTGTCGTGCACCCATGGGATGGAATAAACTCAACAGTATCCCCGACCTGCAGGGGGGAACCGTCTCTGTTATTGATTTTCCCGTGTTCTTCGGAAAGTTTCTCAGTTTCCCACCCCTCCGGTGAGATAACCTTCGGCATGCCGAATTCTGAGGTAAGGCTCTTGAGCCCCGCATCGGTGATTGCATAGTCATCCCTGCAGCTGATAACCCGGGCGGTAAGCGTCAGGGCATGCTGGAAATCGATACCCACCTCCTGGTAGCGAAGATCCATAGTGGCATAGCTGCCTGCCTGTAATTCTGTTATCTCAGGGTAATTGCCTGTAAATCGGTAGGTCCCGGTTCCGCCGGCTGAGACGATTGGCACTGGGATTCCTGCTTCTTCCAGGTAACGTTTTACTGCAGTGAGTCTCTCCATGGCAGCCTCAGCGGTACGCTGGCGCTGCTGGCTGTCGGTGATCATCACCGCGTGTCCCTCATACCCCATAATTCCCTCAAACTTGAGCCCCGGCAGTTCTTCTATAGTCCGGGCCAGCTCAAGGGTCTCTTCTTTGGCTGCAGTTCCGCAGCGGGACATGCCTACATCAACCTCGATAATTACCCGAAGGGTCACATCTGCCTTCAATGCGGCAGCAGAGAGTTCCTTCGCATGACCCTGGGTATCGAGGGCGGTCATCACATCTGTATAGGCCGCCAGGCCCATGAGCCGCTCAATTTTCTTTTTGCCGATCACTTGGTTTGCTATTAATATATCTCTGATACCAGCGCTTGCCAGCACTTCGGCTTCCCCGACCTTAGCGCAGGTAATGCCGATAGCCCCGTTTCGCAGCTGCATCCATGCAATCATTGGTGACTTATGCGTTTTTGCATGGGGCCGAAGGGCAACAGGTGTGTTTCCGAGATACTGAGCCATCTTCTGGATATTACCCTCAAGCTTGTCATAGTCAAGGCAGAGTGCAGGGGTCTCAAGTTCATGTTTGTGCAGTCCGACTGCGTATTCCTTCATGGTAGCCTCCTGAATGTATCAAAAAACTATAAAAGAATTATGGAAAAAAAGTAAGCACATACTGGTTAATCCTTCAATCATGAAGCAAAGCATAGGAGGATCATCTCTGAAAAGGCTGCGGAAGTTTTTTTGATAGTGAGAAGATGGAGCATCCTCAGCTATGCTTGTAAGTACCGCTCTCGGAGTGAGGACAGATGAAGCGGTGATTCAGAGTATTACCGTCACTGGCCGTCCTATCCTTCTGACATCCCTCGCCATAGTGGGAGTGTTGACCTTCCCGCAGGTCCACGGGCTGAGCTGCATGTTTTGCGATAGCGCTGAAGAAATCTTATGTCACGCTTGGCAGGAGCTCTCCCGCCAAAGGTTACTTCTAGTATGATGGAAGCAGCACGACCGCTGTGCCTCCTTGATGGGGAGGCCCAGCGGGTCCAGCCGTACACTTCTGGAGCAGGAAACCCGGCTTTCACGGTAACTGCATGTAATTTCTTTACCTGGATATGAAATCTGCGATCAATGGTACTTCTTCGCCGCAGGTATGAAGCTGCGGCTGCAACAGCACCTCCGGCAGGAATGATAATCAACCAGAAGGGAAAGCTGGGAATGTCGGGGGTGATCCCAGGGGTCTCAGGAAGGGTGATCTCCTCTGCGAGGATTTCGGACAACTGGCGGAGGGTGTGTCCTTCGTCCCTGATCGCATAGAACCGGTCGAAGAAGGTATCCTCATAGCCGTAGGCCTGCATGGGGGGTGTGGCTTCTGCCAAATACCAGCCTGTCTCAGGGGACCAGACCTCACACCAAGCGTGGGCGTTGTATCCTGTTACTGTGATCGGCCCATATCCACCTGTTTCATGGGCCCTGCTGGGTACCCGGAACCCAGTAACATACCGGGCTGGAATTCCCTGAAGCCGACACAGCAGGACACATGCTGTGGCAAAATGGACGCAGAACCCGCTGCGGTGGTCTTCGAGGAATGTATAGAGAAACTCCTCAGCGATCCGCGGCTGGGGTGGTTTCAGTGTATAGACAAAGTCCTCCCGGAGATAGCCCAGGATATTGAGGATGGTATCCCGGTCAGTCTCCCCTTGAAGCGTCTGGGCCAGCTCCTGTATTGATTCAGGGATATTATCCGGGAGTGCCAGGGAATTCTCGAGCAGCAGATCATCGGGAATCCAGGGATCCTTCGGGATTCCGTAATAGAGGGTGATGGTCTCTCCGTAGTAGAGGGGCTCTTCAAGCTGGTATCCATGTATTCCAGGCGGAGAGACCAGCGAGAGGTCCTGCCGCTGGGAAACGCTGAATGCGGCCGTATCATTTGTATGGGGAACCATAGAAAGGTACTCTTCCAGGGTGGTAATTTCTGCTCTCTGGACATGTGTCTGCTGCTCCAGCCACGAGGAGACAAAGGGCAGCACATAGAGACCATTGGTAAGTGTTCCCTGAGGGGTTTGGGTAAGGGAAGAAATATCTGGTATTGCTCGCCATGCTGAGCCGGTGAATTGGTAGAACATCTCTGTTCTGAGATACAGTGACCTGCCGTAGGATGCTGCCTGCATAATCGGCCGATGGGACAGGGCGGGGGGACGTCCCAGGTGCTCCCGGGAGAATCTGTAGCCGTAGCCGGGGATGTCGTAGATGATGGGGAAGTGGGGGAACACTTCTACGATGACTGAGCGGACCGCTGGATGTCCTGGATGAGATGAGAAGCATCAGATGCATTGAGCATACCGGTCGGGCTAAGTTCATCACCCCGTTTGTTGGGAAACAGTTGGACATCTGTGAAGCCTTTGGATTCGAGGTTCCCAACGGGGGTGCTCCCGACTATGTTTCCCGAAAGAAGCATCCCAAGAAAAGAGGTCGCTCACGTAAGCGGACGACCGAAACGGATTTATAGTATAAAAAGGCTTAAAAATCACGTTGTCCAGATATGAGACTATCAGTAAGTGAATGCGGAAATTCATGATGTGTGAAAGCATTCCAGTCCCTGTCTTTGTGCTTTCATAACTGTCATGCTTTAGTGGTGAATCTGGTATAGCGGAGTATCAATGGTGTAAAAGTAAAAGGTGTTTTTCTGCTTCAGGATGATCTGAAAGAATACTTTTTATCTTCTTATCAAAGCTCACAAGCTTACCCTGATGCTTTATCGCGGTACCAAGAAGGTATGCATCAGTAGTCTGTCGATGTCCTGAAAGATGAAAACTAGTTGTCATGTCTCTAAAATTATATTCAAGGGGAAGGAATTTGTAATTCGGCAACGCATAATAGGTTTGTAAAGCTTGTAAAGCTATTTCAAATGATACGGGCTCACCAACTACTGATATGTTCATAGAGAGTCTGACAAAACCGCACTCAGTAATAGGACACGTTGCAAAGAGCTCGTTTCGGGAGCGGGTAAACCATGTTCGTGCGGCTTTATGGTGAATGTGGTTTTTCCACGATAGTGCAATTAAGACATTTACGTCTGGAATATTGATCATTACAGTTCATCCTCTCCTCGCGCTACATCTTCAGGTCCAAATAATGGAGCATTCTCGGATACAGAAAAGATTGGTGGTCCAATGTGATCATCCTGATCCCCCAACCTGTTATGCAAGCTTTTTCGGATAAGCATTGAGATTGTTTTTCCTAAGGACATCCCCGATTGTTCTGCGATAGAACGGACAATAGTGTATATATCCTGATCAATGTTTATGGTTGTTCTCATGAAAGCATGATAGCATCATGATGTTATGATGTCAATATTTGTAAGACATGCCTGTATGAAAGAGTCTTTATTAATCTAGAGGGTAGCGTGTTTTCCATTCGGAAATCGTCTGAAATCATGATTGGCCGTGCACACAGTTGTTTTGTGTCCAGCAGCTGTTAATATCAGAAATCCTTGACCTTCCTGAAGAGGAGTCGCTGACGGGATCTACTGATCTATGACTCAACCGGTTTAATCAAGGGGTATGCGGAACATTACAGTGATTACAAACAGGACATGGAGCAGCAGAAGTCATCGAAACAAGCCGGTAATGCATTTTCACCTGCAACACAGAGAAGTGGGGATAAATGGAAGCTGATATTCAAGGAGACCCGAGAATGTGAGGGTCTTTTTCAAGAGATCGATGCCCTGGAATCTGAGAAGGAGCATCTTTTCTATATAGATGGGGGATGAACCACTTCACGTATCTGCTCCATATCAGGATATGAGCTCCTGCATATGAGTCAATGCCCAGTCGAAGGGGATCACAGGTATCCTTCCGTGATACTCTGTTTTCGTTCCCATATAGATTACATATAATTGCGCACTCGGATAATCTGTCCCAAAAGCCTTCAGTCCCCTTGCTCCGTAGAGAACGAGATCAACCTCAGTGTTTGATGTGGTTCTCCAGAAAAACAATTCATACCCATATCTGTGGTACTCATTGTGTGCTCGAACTTCCTGAAGGAACAGTCCTTCGATTCCAGGTTCGGAAATCTCAGAAAACATATCCAGAGGCCCTCGGGGACGAAGTTTTCCCCGAGCTCAGCTGCTGTAAGCGGATACATGTTTGCTGTTAAGGCCCGACCAGCAAGCAGGTTGACTCCTTTCTTTCGTAATGCCCGTACACTTGATACGGTCATGATAAATCGGTAGTTTTTTGATTCAATTAATCGATGGACTTCATGCAGAAGCTCTGGAATCCTCTGAATTTCATCAATTACTATCTATTCTGAATATTCTGGAGGAATAAGTTCCTCAATTGATGCAGGACAGGCTGTTAATCTCAGGAAATTCTCCCCATGCAGTAAGTCAATATACACGTGTGAAGATAGATGTGTTTTAAGCCATGTGGTCTTACCAGTTCCGTGTGGACCGAATATAAAGACGCTTTGTGTTTTAGTCGGTAATGTAAAAGTTCTAGAAAACATATATGTACTATAAATATGAATAATCAATCATAAAACTCCGAAAAACAACAAAAATTGGAGTTTGCAGTTCCGTTTACTGTTTTATTGCAGTTACTCAAAGTTTGGTTTGTCGGTTAAGCAGCTATTGGTGCAAAGAGCGGCCATCGGTCTTATGAAAAAACGCAGATACTGTACATTTTCGTGCCCGATACTAAATCGCTCTATCGGGAGGGAGCTCCAATCTCCCGGCTCAGTCAGCTGGTCTTCGTTGATATGCTCTTTTCGTCATTGATCACAGCATCTCTCATTGAGCTATGAAGTATCATGATCCGCCTGCAGGAGCGCAGTAAGTCTATAGGCTGCATAGATCGGCAGTGTCCAGATAGAACGATCCCGATGAATCCCAACATTCTGTCGTGATAGTTTTACCGCCGTCGGGGGATCATATCTATTGATAAAGGAATCCAAGCTTTTGGATCGTCTGCTTCTGGCAGCAGATTTCACTTCTATAGGAATGATCTGCGAACCAGAGGAGAGAAGAAACTCAATTTCGGCGGTCCCCTCCTGCCATGATATCAAGTCTTGGTGTGTCTGTGCATATAGTTCTTGGGCTACATAGTTCTCCAGCAGAAAACCCTTATATGGTCCAAGCTGGTCACCCAGCAGTGTCTCGGGGGGTACATGCAGCATTGCATTGAGCATACCAACGTCGAAAAGAAAGAGTTTAAATCTATTGTGGGTGCAGGTGCTTGCAAGGGGATGCAGTGCCCTGCTCGAAATAAAACTTTTTATGCAGAGCTTGGTTGTGGTCAGCCATGAGAGCGGTCCGCTAAGTTCACTTAATCCTCTTTTTCCCGGTATGACTTCCTTGAACTTAAATTTTTTAACTTCCTCATCATAGGCCTGAGATAGTTGAGCAGGCACTGCGTCGAAGACGGAATTAATATGCATAGCATGAACCGAACTGGAGTGCTTTGCAAAATCAGCCCGGTACCCGGTAATCAGATCATGCTGTATCGACCGTGCGGCAAGAATACCCTTCC
>SKJE01000152.1 GCA_007116075.1 Spirochaetia bacterium | reverse complement strand
TCCCCGGATGATTACTATGATCTGGTGATCATCATCATGAGAAAGAACCAGGCCCTGGAACTGCTGCCGGTTCTGGAGGCGAATACCCGCATACCCTCCTACCTGTTCATGATGAACCATGCAGCCGGCAGTGAAGAGCTCACCCGCAAGCTCGGTGCAGACCGGGTGCTGCTCGGCTTTCCGCTGCCCGGAGGAAGCCTTGAGGGGTCCACTGTTATCCTTGCCTCCATGGGACGAAATACCTATACGCTTCCCCTGGGAACTCCCGACGGAAGGATTACCCCCCAACTTAAAGAGGCTTCTGCTGTGCTCGAATGCATGGAAGGCTACCGGACACAAATTCGCAGGGATATGACCGCATGGCTCACATACCATGCTGCCATGCTCATGCCGGCACTGGTACCTGCCCTCTATGCCTCAGGACTTTCCATGAAACGCCTTGCGGAGACACGGGATCTGCTGATTCTCTCTGTACGGGGAATCAAGGAAACCCTCAAGGCACTACGTCGCCTCGGTATCCCCCCCGCCCCAAAGAGCGTACGGTTCATTGAGCTGATTCCGGAACCGCTGTTTGTCCTGCTGCTCAGGAGGATTCTGCGAAGGGAATATGCCAAGGCCAGCGTTGAGGGGCATCCCCGCAATGCAAGGGATGAGATGCAGCACATAACCGATGAGCTGCTGCGGTTCATCGATCCACCACCCGGATCCCTCCCGGCAGTAGAGGCATTACGGCCATATTTTGACCCCTCCAAGCCGCCCTACCCCAAGCATAAGCAGGATATACCCTTTCGCTGGACAGGAGTGCTAATCCCCCTGTTCTTCCTGTTCCTGATCATCCTGGTACTGACGGCAGCTCTCTAGATCAGATTCCTCTCTTCTATTATCGCTGCAGGGGTAGTAAGATATCCCCAGCATGAAAAAGGAGGTAGTGTATGAATAGGCAACAACGCATCAAGCGGTGGGTGATCGGGATCATCCTTCTGTATCTTGCCCCGGTGATCATGGTTGCCCAGACTGAAGCAGTTGATGATTCCGGCAGGAGGGTGCTGCTCTATGAAGATTACAGCTGGGCGTATGCACCGCCGGATATACGAAACCTCTACTGGGGCATGTCTATACAACAGGTGATGGAGACTGAGCAGGTCCGGCTTATCCCTGACGGCAACACCCTGTTCGGCATGAATATTTCAGCCTTCGGCATGACCGGCATGATGTTTTTTGAGTTTGACCAGGATGAACTGGTTCTTGCAGGTTATCTGTTCATTGAAAACCATCCCGACGGGGATGCATACCTGGATGACTACCGTGCTGTAGTAGAGACCTTATCAGAGCGCTACGGGGAACCTGCAGAAACCATCACCGAGTGGACCGGCAATGAACGGGAAGATATGGGAGAGGCCTTCCTGGACGGAGCCCTGCAGCTCAGGACAGAATGGGAGACACAGCGCAGCAGCATTGCCTGCGGCCTGCTTAACGACCGGGACCTCTTCGGGCTGCTGGTGGGCTATGAATTCATTGAACGACATTGAGGTACTTGTTGACCTTCGGGTAAAAACATGTATCAATAGTCCCATCCTATCAGGGCACAGTTGAGGACGGTCTTTATATGAAGCTGTTAGTGTTCATACTGAACAATGAGGAATATCTCGAAGAGGTCCTGGAAGTTTACATCGAAGCGGGGGTTACCGGCGCAACAATTATTGACTCCGAGGGCATGGGCAGGTTCCTGACCTACGAAGTACCCCTGTTTGCAGGATTTAAGGACTTCATGAAGGGCAACAAGCCCTATAACAAGACCATACTTTCAGTGGTGAGAGATGATGCCACAGTCCAGCAGCTGAAAAGACTGCTGGATGGAAAAATCGGCGGATTCGATAACCCGGGAACAGGAATTATGTTCACCCTGCCGGTGGACTGGGCTGTGGGGCTCGTTCCAGAAGATGAGGAGGTGTAGTACCATGGGTGTTTTTACAAGAATGAAAAAAGAGTGTATACTCCTCGATCCAAAAGTGAAAGACAAGGAGCAGTTGCTTCGGCAGATGACGTTGCTTCTGGCAGAACATGAAGGAGCAGCACAGCCCGACCAGCTGTATGAGGATATCATGAAACGGGAAGAGATGGGTTCCACCTGCCTCGGTAAGGGATGTGCAGTACCCCATGCACGTACCGAAGCTCTGGACCGAACGGTCATTGCAGCGGCCAGGCTCACGCCGCCCATGAAGCTGGATTCACCCGATGACCAGCCTGTCTCCCTGATATTCCTCATGGCGGGTCCTACGGCCAGTGCCGGCCTGCATCTGAAAATTCTCTCAAAACTGGTACGTCTGCTCAATGAGGAGCCCTTCCGGGAACAGCTGCTTGCAGCTCCTGATGAAGAGGCATTCTACCAACTGCTCTGTGACAAGGAAAGCAACTATGGATAATCGCAGGATGTGGATCCTTATCCGGTTTTCCATCACAGCAGCGGTACTCTTTGCAGTATGGCTGCTGTTCACCACGAACCTGGAGCCCTTTTCCCTCGCAGCGGGACTTGCGGGATCGCTGCTGATAGCCTACCTGACCTATGATGTTTTTATTGCAAGCCACCAGGCAAATCTTTCATACTTCATCCCGAATCTGCTGTTCCTTCCCCTCTATATTCTGCTGGCAGTGGCGCTTCTCTATAGTTCCAGTTTCCGTATGCTCATTGCGGTCATCACCGGAAAAGCAAACCCGAGAATCGTCCATTTCCGGACCCGCCTCCGTTCAGACATGGCCAGGATGCTGCTTGCCACCACTATTACCCTGACTCCGGGAACAATAACCCTGGATCTCAACGACGATCATCTAACGGTTCATTGGTTCTTCTGCAGCACCACCCATGGGAAGGCTGCAGGCGAAGCAGTCAAGGGACGTCTTGAGCGGATGCTTCAGAGGGTTTTGTCATGACCAGTTTTGTCCTCATATTCATGCAGTGGGTACAGGTGGTATTTGCTGCAGTCTGCACAATCCGCCTGATCACCGCCCGCTGCGCCGCTGATCAGCTGGTTGCCCTTAATGTGCTTTCCGGGGTGACACTCTCCTTTTTAGTACTCCGCGGCGTCAGCCAGGGACGGTCGATCTATCTCGATGTCGCCCTCGTCTATGATATCTTTGGTTTCCTGGGCTTTCTTGCCATTGCGAGATTCCTGAAGGACCGTATGGCCGATGAGGGAGGTGA
>SKJE01000171.1 GCA_007116075.1 Spirochaetia bacterium | reverse complement strand
TACGAGGCTTACAAGAGCCGGATGCGTCGACCTCGGCACGATATAAGAAATATGGATCCGAAGAATGATGGATGCGTATCTGCTATACGACAAGCATTCCTTCAATGACCTGCGGGACGAGATATTTCTCTTCCATCAGAACATCCAGATCATAACGACTCTGCATATTCATCCAGAACTCTGGAGTTGTCCCTAAGAATCTGGACAGTCTGACAGCTGTGTCAGCGCTTACAGGAGAAGTAGCGCAAATACTGTAAGGTTGGTTTACAGAGATTATGGAAATCCTTTCGTGTTGAAAGCAAGATCAATCAGCTTGATAGAATCTACCACATTACACTTGACCTGTGGTAGATTTCAAAAGAATTGTCCTGTGACAAAACGTTGACATTTATGAATAATAGTATACATTTAGTCACATGGGGACCCAGAAGGATATTGCAAGACAACTTCTATCCAACAACTCTATAATCACTTCCAGGGAGCTTGCAGATTCAGGAGTGCACAGAGAGACCATTCGCAGGATGATGGAATCCGGCGAAATGATAAGAGTTTCCCGTGGTCTCTATTCATCTTCTCAGTTCATACCTGATGAAAAGTATTCACTTGTTGTAGCTCAGAAAATTGTAAAGAGAGGAGTAGTGTGTCTTCTGAGTGCTCTCAGCTTCCATGAAATAGGTACGCAGAACCCATCTGAAGTGTGGATGGCTATTTCTCGGCCTGGTCGTATACCGGTTGCTGTTAATCTACCCTTGAAAGTAATAACCTGCTCCGGTGCTTCTTTTACTGAGGGTATCGAAACATATCAACTGGAAAATGGCGGAATCAAAGTATACTGCATATCAAAGACGATTGCTGATTGCTTCAAGTATAGAAATAAGATTGGGCTTGATGTCGCAGTTGAAGCGCTGAAAGATGTACTCCATAACAAGCGTGCCACTATAGATGATATCATCCGCTACGCGGAGATTTGCAGAGTAAGAGAGATTATGAGACCATATATGGAAACCTTGGTATGAGTGAACCCAAAAAAGATTATTCGGCTTCAGTACTTGCGCTATTATTGAATCACAGCCGTCAATACAAAGAGGATTATCAGTCCTTATTAATTCGGTATGTGGCCGAAAGATTTCTGTACAGGTTAGGCCGATCCGATTATCGTGGAAGTTACGTGCTCAAAGGAGCTTATCTTCTGGCAATTACACTTGATAATCAGACATACCGGACGACCAAAGATATCGACTTTCTTAAAACCGGAAATACTGATAGGGAATATATTATAGAATCTCTTAAACACATTAGCTCAATAAAATACCCGAAGGATGCTGTCGCATTTAATACTGAATCGATTACACTTCAAGATATTCGAGAGCAAAATTCTTATCATGGCCAGCGGGCAAGAATTAAAGCCTAAATTGGGAAGGCACGAGTTGTCCTGCACATTACATTGGTATTGGCGACTCTGTTTATCCGGGAATAATTCTAAAAGATATTCCTTCCCTCCTGGATATGGAAGAACCAAGTATCGAATCCTATCCAATTGAAACAGTCATTGCTGAGAAGTTGGAAGCCTTAGTTGCTTTAAGCCTGCTTACCAGCCGGATGAAGGACTTTTACGATTTATTTATTATCCTCCGGACATTCACATTGGAATTTACCGATATAGCGACTGCAATTAAGCAAACTTTTAATCGGCGGAAAACTGACATACCCGCCAAGATGCCAGTGGTCTTCACGGAGAAAGTATACAAGGACCCGGTAAAACAGAAGCAATGGAAAGCCTTCGTAGGTAAGTTAAGCAATGAATACTCGGCACTTGAGTTATCTGAAGTAGTTGCAAGGGTATCGCAGTTTTGTGATGTGTTCTGGAGCAATGGTACCAGGCAGCCAATTCTGTGGAATCCGGATACAGGTTGGGAATACAGGAGATAGTGGAAATTTACGATTGACTCCTCACACACACAAATCCGTGCAGCCAATTCAACGTACTTTTAACGACAATGAACTGCTTTCAATGATCAACAAAGCTGCGACAGTCTTGTGTTTTTATATCCTGCAAACATCTATTTCTGACTCTTTTAGACAGACTGACTGATGACATTTTCATGGAATTGTTTAGGTGCGGGATGATCAATGCATTCACATGACGAGATATTCTGGTCTGTACTTATTGAGTGTCTCATGCACTTTTGCGGAAAATTCATCCTCCCGGGCAAGCAGGATCCGTTTTTTTGATCGCTGCAGCACCTGTTCTATAAGGTGTCTCTCCTTGCTGCTGCGCTGGTGAAATCCGGATATGTTGATAAAACAGATATCGATCTCAACACTGTCCAGAAGATGTTCCGGGATTACGCCGTCAAAGGTACCGTTCTCCCGGGAATAGCTGCCTCCGGGGGTATGCACACGAACCGGCAATGAAGGAACAAGCTCTTCCATTACTTTAAACGAGGGAGTGATTACATCCAGCTCCATGTTTTTTACCATTCTCGCTAAAAGCACACATCGATCGTCATGGTCAAGATAGATAACATCTCCCTCTGTGATAAGGCCGGCTGCACTGTCCAGGGGCACCCTGCGAGGCTCCATCTCATGGAGGGCAAGGTCCACCGCAAGGAGAATTTCCTCATCCTTGAGCATCCGCGCGCCTCCCCATGTGCGTACAATTTTTCCTTCTGCTTCCAGGGCGGACAGATCCTTCCTCACGGTAACCTCAGAGACCCCGAGACGATCCGCAAATTCCCGTACCCGCACGAACGATAACACAGAGAGAACCTTCACAATATGCTGGCGACGCATCAATGTATCCAATACTTTCGAATCCTTATGGTACTAAGGTAGTACGGCCTATCTCCTGTGTCAATCCTGGAAAAATCATGTCACTTTTGAAACTTTTCGAAACTCAACACCGGATCGTATGGTATAATAAATGAGCTTCTGCATTGCAGATCTACTCTCAAGCCGTACATCAGAAGGTTTTATCACACATTCAAATTTTATGGGAAGGATTTAGGTACTCACTTCATGTACAATACACGTCATGAACAGATTCTCCAGGCTCTCATTGAGGGGAAAGAACGGTCGGTTACGTTCCTGGCAGAGCTGACCGGGGTCAGTGAAGTAACGATTCGCAAGGACCTCACGAACCTTGAACACACGGGCTGCCTGCTGCGTACCCGGGGCGGTGCTACACTGGCAGAGAACTTCCGGATGATCAGATCCATGCGGATCCGTCAGCAGCAGCAGCGGTTTGTCAAGCAGGCTATTGCCCGCTCAGCCGCAGCGTTGATTGAACCCGATGAAGTAGTTTATATAGATGCCGGCTCAACCTGTCAGCTGGCTGCACAGTTCCTCATCAATCACGACATCAGGGTTATCACCAACAGTATAGATGTCCTCTCTGTACTCTCGGGTTCAGAGACGGTGAGCTTAAGCATCCTGGGGGGAAATCTGCGGAGGAGCACCGGTGCCATGATCGGGCCGGCTGCAGAGCAGATACTGAAGAGATATCAGTTCACCACCGCCTTCATAGGTGCGACAGCTTTCAGCAGGGAAGGACGCTTCTCTTCAGATAACATCCTGGAATCGGAACTGAAGCATATGGCCCTCTCTCAGGCCCGCAGAAGTGTTGTTATCACCGACTCATCCAAGTACCTCCAGCAGGCCTTTTCCGTCTTTGCCCAGAGTGATGATGTGGACCTGATGATCACTGACAGAGGCTTTCCCGATACCGATCATTTCCTTGATCTTGGAATCACCCTTCAGATCGTCTCCTGATTCCAGAAAATGTCCTCCTCCGGTTGACAGTCTGCCCGGTACTTAGGGATATCTTCTCACCATAGAGCTGGATGCAAATACTTTCTGGACCCTGGTTCTCCAATCGCACCACCTGTCGGTTTACGTCTGTCTTCAAGACCGTATTGCCCTGCAGCACCTTGAAGGTATACCCATTCCATTGATCGGGAAGCGAGGGTGCCAGTTCAAGCATGGTTTTTGAAGAGCGTAATCCTCCGAATCCTATGACAATTGCCATCCACGTACCGCTCATACTGGTAATATGGCATCCGTCCCGAGTATCATGATTGTAATCTTCAAGATCCAGCCTGGCGGTCCTCAGATACAGCTCGTAGGCCTTATCCATACGCCCCAGCCGGGCTGCAAGGATACTATGGATACAGGGAGAGAGAGATGACTCATGAACCGTCTTCGGTTCATAATAGTCAAAGTTTCTCTCAATGGTCTCCATGTTATAGGCATTCTCAAAAAAGAAAAGACCCTGGAGTACATCTGCCTGTTTGATAAAACAGGAACGAAGAATGCGGTCCCAGGACCATTTCTGATTAAGCGGCAGGTCCTCTTCGGTAAGATCCGAGACGGTAAGATCTTCCTTATCGAGATACCCATCCTGCTGCAGAAAAATCCCTCTACCGATCTCCTCAGGCAGATACATCTTCTGCGCGACAGTATTGAACTGTTCCAGTTCCTTGTCATCCAAGCCGATATTTCTGCAGAGCTTTTCATATTGACTCTCATAATGACTTTTAATATATTCCGCAGCTTCACTGGTCCACTCCAGGCACCAGGATGCTATCCTGTTGGTATACCAGTTGTTCTGCACATTATTTTCATATTCATTCGGACCGGTTACCCCCAGCAGCACATACTGCTGCTTAGCAGGAGACAGGGACACCCTTCTCACCCAGAATCGACATACAGCGATCATCACCTCAAGGCCGTAGTGGACCAGGTAATCCCAGTCTCCGGTGAAGTTCAGGTAGTTCCATATTGCATAGACAATGGCTCCGTTACGATGAATCTCCTCGAAGGTTATCTCCCACTCATTGTGGCACTCCTGTCCGTCCATGGTGACCATTGGGTACAGCGCAGCACCTCCACCGATACCTATGGCACGGGCATTTTCCTTTGCCTGTTCAAGGTGTCTGTAACGGTAGAGCAATAGATTTCTGGCAATTGCACTTCCAGCGGTGCTGAGGTAGAAGGGTACGCAGTAGGCTTCGGTGTCCCAATAGGTGCCTCCGCCGTATTTCTCACCAGTAAAACCCTTGGGACCGATGTTTAACCGTTCATCATGACCAGAATATGTCTGGTGCAGCTGGAATATGGCAAACCGTATGCCCTGCTGGGCTTCATCGGATCCCTCAATGGTGATATCGCTGTGATCCCACCGCAAAGCCCATGCTTGCCGATGCTCCTCCAGCAGTTCATCATAACCACAGGCTCGGGCCTGATCCATAACGGAATAGACGTGGTCTGACAGCTGCTCAGGATTGACATCCCGGCTGGTGGCACAGACCACAAACTTTTCTACTTCGAGGCGAGAGCACTCCGCTTCAACGATACCAAGCATCTCTCCAGGACCTTTTTCATACCGGCATGAGCAGGGAAGTCCGTCCACTGTATAGCTGATGGCAGCTGCACAGGTCAGATGAAATCTGGTCTTCCTAGTTGCTGTACAAACCACCATAATATCTTCAGAAAGCCCCTCCCCTTCCATTGTCCAGAACTGCTCACCATAGTTGGCATCTTCGTTTCTCACATTACCCTGGAGTCCGGTCTGCACCTTAATCGTGCATATCCGATCTGCAGTGATCCGGTACCGCAGAACTCCCACCTCCCTGCGGACCAGGCTTACAAATCGCTCAGCTTCGATCTTCACCCGTATTCCAGAGGGCAGTTTGACTTCAGCAAGCCGACTAAGCATACCCCGCTTCATATCCAGGATGCGTCTAAAACTAAGAATTGGCAGAGTCCCAAGGTCTAATTCTGTGCCGTCAATAGTGACCTGCACCTGAAGCCAGTCGGTTGAATTGGGTATTTTTGCAAAATATTCCGGATAACCCACTTTCCACCATCCGACAATAGTCTTGTCAGGGTAGTAGACTCCTGCCATGTAACTTCCCTGCAGGGTATCTCCTGAATACTGCTCCTCGAAGGTGCCTCGATGGCCCATATGTCCATTTCCAAGACTGAACATGCTCTCAGATACTCGATTGAACTCGGGGTGAAACCCGTCCTCAATGATGTTCCAGGGATCTATAGTTACATACCGCTTCATGACTACCCCTTGATAGATCCGGCAACCATACCCTTGATAATCTTCTTTTGGGCAGCTAGAAACAGAATGATCACTGGAATCATGGCCATAAGGATAGCTGTCAGGATAAGGTCCCACTGTTTAACATAGGCGCCTGCAAAGTTTGCCACAGCCAACGGCAGGGTCTGTATTCGGTTTCCTCGGCCCAGCACGAGCAGAGGCAGCAGAAAGTCGTTCCAGATCCATATGCCGTGAAGGATACAGATGGTTGCATGGATTGGTGCCAGCAGGGGAAATATGATCCGGTAGAAGATCCCCGGCTGACTCGATCCGTCAATGGTTGCCGCCTCTTCCAGTTCTAAGGGTATTCCCTTGATAAATCCGTGGTACATAAATACCGACAGGGATAACCCGAACCCGATGTATGCCAGCACGATACCGGTATAGGAGCGCAGCAGGCGGATTCCAGTGACATCAAAGATGAGGCGAAACCATGAAATTAGAGGGAACATGACGATCTGGAATGGAATAACCATCGCAGCTACTAGAACCATGAAGATTAACTGACTCACTCTGGTTTTAGTCCTTACCAGGACCCAAGCAGCCTGGGAGGGCAGGATGGTCAGCAGTACCAGCGAAGCTGCAGTAATCATAACCGAAGAGAGAAAAGAGGAGCCGTAACGGATATTGGGACTTACGATAATGGAGCGCATATTTACGAGCAGCTGCCCCCAGTGCTCCGGCAGCCGCATGGGGTACTGGGTGACACTGAAGGAGTCCTTGGCAGAATTTATGAATACAATAATGAACGGGTAGAGAAAGAGAATCAGGAACAAGACCATCAGCGCTTCAGCCGCAGCTGCAAGGTACCGTTTTTTCACAGCTCTATCTCCTTGCTCTTATTGATCCTGACCTGGATAACCGTAATAATTACCAAGACAACAAAGAACACCACCGCCCTCGCCTGACCTGCAGCAAGATTGTTCGAAACGAAGGCAGTCCGATAAATATTGAGGGCCAGCAGCTCGGTTCCAAATATTGACTTGTCCATGAACATCGTGGCCGGACCACCGGCGGTCAGGGCATAGTTGACATCAAACTGCTTGAAGGAATTGACTAGAGTTAAAAACATGGTAATCGTAAAGGCCTGGGCAATCATCGGCACCATAATCAAGCGGAAGCCCTGCCATTGGGAGGCGCCGTCTATCCGGGCAGCCTCATAGAGCGATTCAGGGACCGCCTCAATAGCCGCAACATATATCATCATAATATACCCGACATATTGCCATGTTCCCACGATTACCAGAGCAGCAATGGAGGATCCGACCCTGCTGAGTACCAGATTGTTCGGATCCGCGAGAAAACCAAATCCTGGAAGAAACCCTCCGACCGCAGGAATGGCATTGTTGAATATAAATTGCCAGAGATACCCCAGTATGAGCCCTCCAATAAGGTAAGGGATAAAAAATCCGACCCGATAGAGGTTGCGCAGCCGCAGAGAGCTGGTCACTACCAAAGCCAAGGCAACAGCCAGCACGTTGATAACAAACACATTGATGACCGTATAGATGACCGTCATTATTGATGCATGAATGAAAGCGGGATCAGAAAAGCTGTCGGTGAAATTTTTCAGCCCGACAAACTGCAGGGCACCCCCTGTTCTTGCCGTGGCGTTCCAATCCGTAAAGGAGTAGAACACCCCGATAAAAAAAGGAATTATTATCACCATCATAAAGGCAATAAGCACCGGCGCTAGAAAGATCCAGAAAGTCATCGAGAGACGTCTGCGAGCAGCCATTGCCGTTCCTCCAGAATAGAGATTGGTCAATGGGGACTTCCTATATACGAAAGTCCCCATTGCATCTGATTACTTCAACCCTTCAAAGGCAACTGTCATAAGCTCAATAAATCGAGCTTTATTGATTCTCCCAGCTGCAAACTGATTATAAATCGGCGCAAGGGTCTGGTCCCTGAATTCATTGGTAAAATAGTACTGACTCCAGGAATAGAGTTTGTCATTCGCTGCCCATTTTTGGACGGACCGGGAGAGTTGTCCTGTGGGCATGCGATCCACATTAGTGAAGGCGGGAAGCATCAGCGCTTTATCCACCATGAATTCATGGCCTGCTTCAGTATACACCATGTCATTCAGGAATCGCTTAGCCCCTTCAATATTTTTCGAATTCTTGTTGATCACATAGAATGAAGGTGCGGCAACGAAAATTCCGTCGGTATCTGCATGCATTGAACCGTGGGGGGCGAAGCCCATATCGAAGGTCACCTTCGCCTCCGCCATGTTGGGATCAACCCAGTTACCCTGATGCAGAAACACTGCCCTGCCGGCGGCAAAGGCCCCTACCTGTGCATCATAGTTCCCGGTAGTGAGGACAGTCCTGTCGGCGTATCTGAACAGCAGTTCAACCCAGTCTGCATATTCACTCAGCCGCTGCCTGTTAACTCTTCCTGCAAGCAGGTCGTTTACCACAGAGAGATCTCCATAGGGAAGTCCATTGGACAGCAGGGAATTAAAGTTATGGTGTGCGGTCACCCACCCCATATCAGCACTGGCTGCCATTGAAACAACCGAATCAATCCCCAGCTGGGTTTTCATACTGTTGAGTTTCTCAAAGGCAGCCTTGTAGGCACCGTAGCTGGTAAGTGCTGCCGGATCGATGTCCGCCTGCTGCAGCAGCTTGGCATTATAGGCGAGGCCCCATCCTTCAATAGCAACGGGAAATCCGTAGACCCTCCCGTCGTGGGTAAAGGCAACTGATGTTACGTCATTCCAGGATTCACCGGAGAGGTCCAGTATAATGCTTTCCCACTCCTTGTAGTCCTCAATACCTGCAATGACAAAAATATCAGGCATCTCACCGGCGGCAAAGTCCGCACGAAGCTGTTGTCCCATATCAGCTCCGGAACCGCCACCCACTGACTTAATCGTCACTGGAATACCGCTATTCTGAGTCCAGAGGGATCCGTAGTTCTGCAGCTGGGCATCAATTTCCGGTTTATTTTGCACGAGGGTTATACCTTGAACCGATTCCCGCTGGCCTGCACCAAAGAGTACCGCTGCTGCAAGCAGCAGCACAGCCACTGTTAAATACCTTTTCATACAATTCTTCTCCTTTTGTGTTTTTATATCTACTCACCAAAGATGTATTATGCTTGATGCCATGTAAGCGTTTGCACAATTAATATTATCACATTACTTAAACATACAGTCAAGTGTTTTTTTACACAGTAATTAAAAGTTTAAATACAGATATACCATATATAGACATGTAAAATACAGATACTTCATTAAAACGCTTGCACGCATACCTTTCTTCAATGTATGATATAATGAAAAAAAGGAGGATCACTGTGGCAGTTACAATCAAAGAGGTAGCACTACTGGCAGGCGTATCAACTGCAACTGTTTCCAGGGTTATCCATAACCACGACCGTATCAGCGACTCGACAAAGCAGGTTGTGCGGGATGCCATGAGTCAGCTTGGCTATATTCCAAATGCTGCAGCAAGTTCTCTTGCAGGTAAGAATCCAAAAACTATCGGTATCGTACTGCCGAACAATCCGGGAGAGCTCTTTAAAAACCCTTTTTTTATCAATGCCATGCGCGGCATTTCGGTCTATGCTCAGAGCAAGGGGTATTTTCTTCTCTACAGTTTTTCCCGGGATGAACAAGAGGAGATTGATTTCATCCAGAACTATATCCGCAGCGGATGGGTGTCAGGTATAATACTGCTGGCATCAAGAGAGCACGACCGATGCGTTGAATACCTCAACAGTGTCTCCTTTCCCTTCGTCCTCATCGGACGGCCGGAGGATCCCCAGCACACATACTGGGTCGATAACGATAATTTCCAAGCTATGTATCAAGTAGTGAATTATCTCATAGATAAGGGATATAGAAAAATCGGCTTTGTTGGAGGACCACCCACATTCCGGGTTACCTATGACCGTATGACCGGTTATCGGCAGGCCATGAACAACCGCGGATTCTTCCCGGAAGACAGTATGGTATTTCAGGGAGATGACTTTTCCGAAGAATCCGGGTATCTCGGCGCAGAAAGGCTGCTCACATTGAACGGACTTGATGCAATTGCCACTACCGATGACCAGCTTGCTTTCGGAGTTCTGGAAAAGCTTCATAAAGAACACCGAGAGGACATTGCAGTTACCGGATTTAATAATACTGTCCGGGGAACCTATCAGCACCCAGGACTTACCACCGTAGATGTAAATGCAGACCAGCTTGGAGAGCGGGCTGCCCAACTACTTATCAATCTTTTAGAGCAGCAAACCAGCAACCACCAGATCATCACACCAAACCACTACCTTGTTGAAACACAGCTCATACCCCGGGATACTGCTTGAGCAGAAGAACTCCTGCTGAATATATTGCTACTGTAGAAAGCGTGAATGACAATACTCCCCGCACTGCGGCAGGGAGTATGTCGTGAAGGGTATGCGTTTCTACACATCCCTTATGGATACTATTCACTGACCCGAAGCCATCCGCCGTCGATATAGTAGTTCGATCCGACTACGTAGCTGGCACGGTCTGAGGCAAGAAATGCGTAGAGGTGGGCAATCTCTTCGGGAGCACTGAACCGGCCGATAGGAGCGTTCTCCTTGGCGATACCATCCAGATATGCTTCAGGGGTAGTTCCTTCCTTCTCAGAAAGTATACCTGCAGTTTTCTGCCAGTCCGGTGTAAGCACCAGGCCGGGACTGATGGTATTTACCCTGATATTATCCGAAACCAGTTCATTTGAGAGACACTTACTGAACATCAAAAGGGCAGCCTTGGTGGTATTATAGATCGGTTCATACCAGAGGGGCTGCTTTGCACAGATGGAAGCGGTCTGGATAATCGCTCCCCCACCCCGCTTTCTCATAAAGGGAACCAAAGCCCGGGTGAGCCGTATTGCCGCCATGAGGTGCAGGTCCATGTAGTAGTACCACCGTTCGTCGGTGGCCTCCATAACAGTCTCCTCGGACCCGGTACCGGCGTTATTGATCAGGATATCAATGCCTCCGAATGTCGCCTCAATATGAGCTGCTGCAGCATCGATCTCTTCGGGTTTGGTGACATCACAGGAGATACCAAGTGCCTTTACCTGAAAATCCTGCTCTATGCGTTTGGCCTCGTTCTCTGCCCGTTCCTTGTCCCTGGCAAGAATGGCTACATCCGCACCCTCTTCAGCGAATCTGCGGGCAACCGCAAGACCGATACCGACACTTCCTCCGGTGATACAGACCTGTTTACCGGTCAATCCTAAATCCATAACTCCTCCTCGTACTTTTTATTGCCGAAAAAAAGACATACATACAGGATACACGATGTGCCGGGATTAGCAAACCGCATTGATGATGCAGCTTGAGTCTTTCCCATGAGCTTTACAGCAGCATCAAGGGGTCTTCTGGGGAAAAATACAATTACCTAGGTTATACACCAGATTTGCTTTGAGGCAAGATCAGTCTAAGCACGATTAACTTATCCGGGGTATGACGGGAATTGCGGGCAGTGCCATGGGTCCCTGCATATTCAGTAAAGTACTAGAAGCAACAGAGTATTACCGGTGCATCGCTATACTCTTCAGGGAATTCTCATGCATAAATATGCCAAGCCCGGGGCTTGTACGGCGCTTCCAGCCGCTGGATCTGCTCTTCTGTGAGGGTAAAATCAACGGTCTCCAAAGACTCTTCAAGATGCTTCATCTTTGTTACACCAAGGATAGGAGCTGTCACCTCATGCTTCTCCATGACCCACCGCAGGGCTACCTGCGCTCGGCTTCGTCCTACTTCCTGAGCTACCTCTCCTACTGCATCAAGAACTTTTCGGTCATGTGCTTCAGTTGCTTCATCCAGTAACGCATCCTGACGTCCGCTCGAACTGACTCGGGCTTCATTGGCAGGACGGGATAACCGCCCCCTGGCCAAGGGGCTCCAGGTAATGACGCCAATATCCTGGTCGTCAC
>SKJE01000174.1 GCA_007116075.1 Spirochaetia bacterium | reverse complement strand
TGCTGCTCGGAGGGGATATCATGCTTCCCCCAAGAAGTGCAGAGATTGTCAGGAAAACCTCAGAGACTGATATCACGGTGGGAGTGAATTTAGACGGAACCGGTGACGCAGATATCTCAACCGGACTTGCGTTTCTTGATCATATGCTTCACCAGCTGGCGAAACATGGCCGTATGGACCTGATGATCAAGGCCCGGGGGGATCTTGAGATTGATGAACACCACACTGTTGAAGATATCGCCATTGTCCTCGGGCAAGCAGTACTCAAAGCACTGGGGGATAAACGGGGTATCAGCAGGTACGGGTTCCTCCTTCCTATGGATGATTCCCTGGCCCAGGCGGCCGTAGACTTCTCGGGAAGGCCGTGGCTGCTGTGGGATGTTCAGTTTCGCAGGGAATATGTGGGGGATCTGCCCACTGACATGATATTCCATTTCTTCAAGTCATTCTCTGATGAATCCCGGTGCAACCTCTCCCTGAAGGCCGAAGGGCACAACGATCACCATATTGCAGAGGCTCTTTTCAAGGCATTTGCCCGGGCAATACGGATGGCAGTGACCCGGGATCCTCTGAATATGGTTCTTCCTTCAACAAAAGGGGCTTTATAGATGAACGGAACAGTTGCGGTGGTGCAGTACAACGCGGGGAATATCAGGTCGGTTGTATGTGCCCTGAACAGGTTGGGTATTGAGCCCCTGGTTACCGATGATCCCGGGAAACTTCGGGAAGCCGGCCGGGTGATTTTTCCCGGTGTGGGGGAGGCAAAGAGTGCCATGGAGTACCTCGACAGCCGGGGGCTATCCAAGGTGCTTCGGGAACTTACCCAGCCATTTCTGGGAATTTGTCTCGGCCTCCAGCTGATGTGCCTCCATAGCGAGGAGCATGATACCCCGGTACTGGGGATGTTCAGGGAGAACGTGCTTAAATTCCCGCCGGAGGATAAGGTTCCCCATATGGGCTGGAACCGTATTACCGGCCTTGATAATCCACTTTTTGCAGGAATTCCGGAAGGTTCCTATGTCTACTTTGTCCACAGCTACTATGTTGCATCGGGACCTGACACTATCGCCTCCTGCATGTATATTCGCCCCTTCAGTGCGGCCCTGGGGCGGGGCAACTTCTTCGGTACCCAGTTTCACCCGGAGAAGAGCGGAGCGGTCGGTCAGCAGCTGCTGTCCAACTTCCTGAACCTTGAAACAGATCCACGAACCAGAAAGGAATAACCACCATGGAGATCATACCGGCAATTGATATCATAGACGGGGCCTGTGTACGGCTGACCCAGGGAGACTACGGCAGAAAAAAGATCTATGACCAGAACCCCCTGGATATAGCAAGACGGTACGAGGATGCAGGATGCCGCAGACTTCACCTGGTGGACCTGGACGGCGCAAAGGCCGGCAGGGTGATCAATCATCAAGTATTACAGCAGATTGCCCGGCAGACCTCCCTGATCGTTGACTTCGGCGGCGGCATCGGTTCCCGGCAGGACCTGGACCTGGTCTTCGACTCCGGGGCTGCCATGGTGACCGGGGGAAGTATAGCTGTCCGAGACCGGGAGCAGTTTCTCTCCTGGCTTGATCACTACGGTCCTGACAAGATCATCCTCGGTGCAGATGCCAGAAATGGAAAGGTATCTGTTTCCGGCTGGACGGAAGATTCCCAGTTGGAGGTAACTGATTTTATCCTGTCCTATCTCGAACTCGGAATCCGGCAGGTGATCAGTACCGACATAGCTGTTGACGGGATGATGACCGGTCCCTCCCTCGCCCTTTACAAGCGGATTCTGGAGAGTGCCCGGCTTTCCGGCAGAGAGATCTCTCTGATTGCCAGCGGCGGGGTTTCCCGGGAGCAGGACCTGGAAGATTTGGTGCATCTCGGTGTTACAGGTGTAATTATTGGAAAGGCCCTCTATGAGCAGACAATCACCCTGGAGAGGCTTTCTACATGGATATAATAGATATAAGGAGAAATACAGGATGCTGACAAAACGAATCATACCATGTCTTGATGTCAAGGACGGCAGGACCGTGAAGGGCGTTAACTTCGTAAACCTTCGGGATGCGGGCGACCCGGTAGAACTTGGGGCGCTCTATGCCCGGCAGGGGGCGGATGAGCTGACCTTCCTCGATATTACCGCGACCGTGGAGAAGCGCAAGACCCTTTCGGAGCTGGTTAAGCGGGTTTCCAGGAACCTGAATATCCCCTTTACTGTCGGCGGCGGAATAAAAAGCATTGAAGATGTCCGGGTGCTGCTGGAGTCAGGAGCTGACAAGATATCCATCAATACCGAGGCGGTCCACCATCCAGAAAAGGTGGATGCTTTTGCAGGCGAGTTCGGCAGCCAGTGTGTGGTGTGCGCCGTTGATGTACGGCACAACGGTTCCTTCTGGGAGGTCTTCATCAATGGGGGTAGAACTTCCACAGGCATAGAGACCATCACCTGGGTGAAGGAACTTGAATCCCGGGGGGCAGGGGAGATCCTGCTGACCTCAATGGATCATGACGGGGTGAAGCAGGGATTTGCCCTGGATATCACCAGTGAGGTGAGCAGCGTACTCTCCATTCCTGTTATCGCCTCCGGCGGAGCAGGGACCATGGATCACTTTGTGGATGTTTTTACCGAAGGGAAGGCTGATGCAGCCCTGGCTGCCAGTATCTTTCATTTTCAGGAAATTGCAATTCCCGACCTGAAGGAATATCTCCAGCAGAAGGGGATACCCATGAGAATTATCGATCAGCAGGAGCAGTAATCTATGAACGCATTAAAAGAGCAGATTGATTTTGATAAATACCCTGACAAACTGGTGCCGGCAATTATACAGGATGCTCGGACGAACAAGGTGCTGATGCTCGGGTATATGAGCCGGGCATCTCTGGAGAAGACTCTGGAGACCGGCCTGGTGACCTTTTTTTCCCGCAGCAGGAAGGAACTCTGGACCAAGGGGGAGACGTCGGGAAATGTACTCACACTCAGGGATATTCATCTCGACTGTGATAGCGATGCCCTGCTGGTTCGTGCAGTTCCCGCAGGTCCAGTGTGCCATACCGGCAAGGATACCTGCTTCTCTGAGGAAAATGATCCCAAGAGTCTGGTTGCACTGGAGTTTCTCGCCTATCTGCAGAGGGTGATTGAGGACCGCAAGGCCCATCCCTCCTCTTCATCCTACACCAATAAGCTCTTTGAGAAGGGGGTCAACAAGATTGCCCAGAAGGTGGGAGAGGAGGCGGTTGAACTGATCATTGAGGCGAAGGATGACAACCGGGACCTTTTTCTTGGGGAGGCAGCAGAC
>SKJE01000036.1 GCA_007116075.1 Spirochaetia bacterium | reverse complement strand
CCGGAACTCAGTGCAGCGCCGACTCGAAGCCTGCCTGATTCATCCTTGCAGCTGTTGGGAAAGTCCCTGGTCTTTATAATATCCTTGAAGGTAATCAGCCCCTTCAAAACGCCATTATCATCGACAAGGGGCAGTTTCTCAATCCGGTACTCATGAAGAATCTTCATTGCCTCTTCAAGGCTTGTTCCTGGGGCGGCGGTTACGAGATTCTTCTTTGTCATTACTTCCTCAATGCGGAGGGTAAAGTCAGCCTGGAACCGGAGATCCCGGTTGGTAAGGATCCCCACCAGCCGTCCCTGCTCATCTGTCACAGGGATTCCTGATATATGATACCGCTTCATCAGAGAGGCAGCAGCACCCACCTTGTCATGGGGATTGAGGGAAATCGGAGCCGTGATAATTCCCGACTGGGAACGTTTAACTTTATCGACTTCAGCTGCCTGTTCCGTTTCCGTGAAGTTCTTGTGAATAATACCGATGCCGCCCTCCCGGGCAAGGGCTACCGCAAGAACCGATTCAGTTACTGTGTCCATCGCGGCACTCACGATAGGTATGTTCATAGTAATGTTGCGTGTTATTCTGGTAGTAAGCTGAACCTCTCTCGGGATGATTTCCGATCTTGCGGGGACCAATAGAACATCATCAAATGATAACCCTGTTTTCATATCCTCTATTTTATGCATATACTGCTCCTAAAAAAAATTATGTTCTATTTATGTGCCCTTGGGGGTGCTTTTGTGTGTAACCCTCTTTGTACCTTTTTAAAGACAAAGGTGTCAAGGGAAGTGCAACAGAGGATAAAACAAAGAGCCGGATTTGTTGCATCAGTCACAACAAATCCGGCTTCCCTCTACCAGGTCATCCGCCTTACCGGCGGATATGCCCTGTATACCGACAATGCCAGCAGCGTTCCCAGGAGCACCCCGGCTACATTCTGTATGATGTTCCCGGGGACCTCAACCAGAGCGGCGGGAAAGCCCACCATAAATCCTCCAGCCAGGAAGTACAACCCCACCATAATTACCGTCCCTACGATACCAGCAATCACTACCCCGGTGATCGTAAGGGGATCAAATTTACCGGGGACTGCTTCATTTCGCTTCCCGATTCGTGACTGTATAATAAGACCCGCAGCCAGTCCCTGCACTCCGTGATTCACAAATGATATCGGTGCCCACTGGGCATATCCTGCGAGCAGGTCCGCAATCGCTGTTCCAAGACCGCCGGCTATCAGGGCAGTGACAGGACCGAAGGTGAAGGCGGTAAAGTAGATTGCCACATCCCCCAGGTTAATATATCCTCGTGTTGGCGCTACCGGGACCCGCACCGCCAGAGTGAACACTGCGGTGATTGCCGTAAGGACTGCCGCCATGGCAATACGCATGGCGATAGATGTCTGCTGAGGCTGTTGCTTGTTATCCATACTCTCCCCCTTATAACCAGTAGGGTATGCTCAGGATGAATCCCGCTATGCAACCCATAACGATATGCTTCCATTGCGAATGCAGGGCAGGCAGTTGTTCATACCTGCTGCGCTGAACCGATGATCCAATACCTCTATGTTCCAGACTCATTGCCAGAGACGGAATTGTCTTTATTGATGATATCACGACAGATGTCAGGATTGGAATGAGTTCCTGCATACGCAGTAAGAACCCTCTTCTTCGTACTTTTCCTTCCGGCAGGGGATCCCTCAGCCGGTGGGCTTCTCTCACATGCTGAAGCATCCGTGATATGCTTGGAATATATCGGAAAGCGAGGGTCATGACAAGCGCAGCAGTATAGGGAAGGCCGTACCACTGGAGGGTTAGCACAAACTGCTGCAGCCGGGTTGTCTGGTACATAAGCCAGAAGGAGAGGGTTATCCCGGTAAACCGGGCTATGAGCAGGGCTGCCTCATAGAGTCCTCCGTCGGTTATGCGTATCGGTCCAAGGGATAATACACTCTCCCCATAGGGATAGAACAGCGGTGTGAGCACCAGGACAAGTACCAGCAGGGGAAATATCGCCTTGATTGGGGCAAGCAGCACTTTCCAGCCCAGGGCAGTAACTATAGTTACCCCAACAGCACCAGCAGCTATGGCATACCCCTCAGCACCGATAGGGAGAAAGAAGAGGATGACAACCTCGATGAGCAGCAGCAGCTTGATCCTTGGATCAAACTGCTTCAGCATCTCCCTCATGTCCTGCCCCCCAATCGTTCATCCCTGACTATCTTCCCGTTTCCCATGGTGATAATCCGGTCTGCTACCGCTTCAGCAAAGCCCTGGTGATGAGTAACGAGCAGCAGGGCAGCATTCCTGTGACCGTAAAGATCCAGGATACGACTCAGAAGCGGCAATGAAAGTCCGGAATCGACCTCATCAAAGATGTAGAGCCCCTTAGGAAGGGCATAGTATACCGCAGACTGGAGCAGTTTGCGCTCTCCGTAGCTGAGCATAGATGGTGGCGTATTCCCACTCGGCAGCAGAAACATCTTCTGGAGTTCTTCACTCTTCTTTTCACACTCAGCACGGTCTAATCCCATCCTGCGCATGCCGTAGGTGAGCTCCCCGGTTACAGTTGGTAAAAAGATCTGGTAATCCGGATTCTGGAACAGATAACCCGCCCATGCTGAAAGATACCGGGCATGGACCTCATGCATGCCAATTGTAATGCTACCTTCTTCAGGGACAGCCAAGCCGCTGAGTATCCTGCAGAGGGTTGTCTTACCGCAGCCGTTGGGCCCGACCAGGGCAGTCACTTCCCCTGAGTAGAGCGTCAGTGTATCTATCGATAAGGTAAACCTGTTCTCATACCCAAACCGGCAGTTGTTGATCGTAACGAGAGAATCCCTTTCTAGAGAGGAGGTCTTATCTTGACGTCGTCCTGGATAGCTGATCGTCGGAGCCTGCTGTATCCGGTTAATCTTCCCTTCCTCCATCAGATACCAGCTGTCGGCGGTCTCTTCTATCACCGGATCGGGTTTTGCCGCAAAGTAGATGATGCTCTTCTGCTTTCTCTTCATCTCCCATAGATATTTTCTCCTGAAGGCTGTATCAATTTCTTCAAGAGATTCATCCAGGACCAGAAGAGGAGGATCTACTGCATAGGCAACAGCAAGAAGCAGTTTTTTCAGCTCACCACCGGACAATTCAGCTGGATCCCTATGACGAAAATCATTCATATCAAAAAAATCCAGCGTATTGTCAATTCTGGACTGGATTTCCTCCCGGGGCAGCCCAAGGGCCTCAAGCGGGAAAGCTATCTCATGACTGCAGCTTGAGGTAATAATTTGCTGGTGCGCATCCTGCATCACCAGTCCGGCACGTGGGACAAACTCAAACCCGAGAAGATCCCTG
>SKJE01000079.1 GCA_007116075.1 Spirochaetia bacterium | reverse complement strand
GGATCGTGAACTTAAACTGCTGGGAACCCTTATGTACAAAGAAGAGGATATGATTGAGGCCCTGGACATGCTCAGTAAGGGCCGGATTGCCTATGAACCGGTCATAACCCATCATGTTCCCTTTGAAGCATACCAGCAGGGCTATGAGATCATAGAACACCACCAGGACGCTGCCATGAAGGTACTGGTTGATCTGTAGTCTTTCAAAACAATGTGGGGACGGCGTGTGACTGCTCATCCCCTCATTGTTTACGCTACAGGACATTCAATGAACATGACATTATTCACCTGGATGAATCATAACCTTAAGGTGTGTTTTGTCATTGAGTACGGTATCCAATGCTTGATCGTAATCATCAAGATTAAATGTGTGGGTAATAAGCTTGTCAACTTGTACAATCTTGAGATCCAGATATGTTAACGCCCGGTCAAAGCAGTGAGTCTGGGCAAAGGACCCAATAATCTGCAGTTCATCCTCAAATATGCGATAGGGATTAACCTCCAACTGCTTAGACTCGTCATATACTCCGTAGCAGACTACTTTGGTCCCCTTCTTTGTATATTGAAAGCAGTGCTCCAGCATGGGCATGTGTCCAGTCGCATCAATTACCACGTCAAAACCCTTTGGAAATTGGGCTTGGATCTTCTTTTGATGCTTTGAGTAGTCATTCCTGTCCACAAGAACAGTATTTGTTATTCCCAGCTCGTTGAGAATATCGAGCTTGAACTTCGTCGGTGCGGCCACCACAAGATTAGATGCACCATTCTGAGCTAACAGCTGCGCCAGGATAATTCCTGTCGGTCCAGCACCAAACATCAGCACGTCGTCCCCGGTCTTCAGCTGGATGCGGTCCAGTCCGTGAACAGCACATGCAGTCGGTTCGGTAAAGGCCGCTTCATCAAAGCTCATTGCATCAGGAAGAACAAACACTTTGTCATGGTTAACCGCTACATATTCAGAAAAACCGCCGGGGCCGTTCACGCCAAGGGAGTAAAAGTTCTCACAATACAGCGGTTCATTGCGTTTGCAGTAATAGCAATGCCCGCAGAGTACTGTGTTATCACAGACAACCCGCTGTCCAACGTGAAGCTTCTGCACTTCACTGCCTTTATCAACAATGACTCCTGCAAACTCGTGTCCAGGGATAAGGGGAAACTTCGATATAAACGCCCCATTATGGATATGTATATCGGTCTTGCAAACTCCGCAGGACTTAACCTGCACCAGTACCTGGTTCGGTGTTACTTCCGGTTTTGGGACCTCTTTCGTGGAAAATGTTCCAGGTTCTGCATACACTAAAGCTTTCATAATCATACCTCCTATTATCTTATGTGCAGTTTATTTCTACACCATGAATATATATCAGGACTTACCCCCTCCGGTACGTTCCCTTGAAAGCCGGCTTGCGGTATGCATTGCATCCCTGTTGAGTCCGTAGAGCTGCCGGTACAGTTCATAATACTCCTGATACTGATGCTTCTGTGATGCATCCGGTATCGTTGGAGTCTCCTGGAGGCTAATCAGTTCGGAACATGCCTGTTGATAACTCTCAAATAGTCCTGTGCCCACTCCGGCGGTAATGGCCGCTCCGACCCCTGCCTGTTCCTTCATATTGGAGATATAGATCTCCTGCTGGAGGATATCCGCCTGCATCTGCAGCCAGAGCGAGCTGGTCATTCCCCCTCCGGAAGCAATAACCCTGCTGCATGGTTGTCCAAGGTCATTAATAAGAATATTCAGGGAATCCTTCAAAGCAAACACTACTCCCTCCATAACAGATCGGAGCAGATGACTCCTCTTATGATTCAGGGTCATGCCGAAGAATATCCCTCTGGCATGGGCATCCATATGGGGTGTCCGCTCTCCGCCCAGGTAGGGCAGAAACAGCAGTCCCTCAGATCCTGGGGGCACCTGGGAGGCCAGCCGGTCAACTTCACGATAGGGCAGCTGGGGATCAAGGATATTACGTAACCACCGTAGGGAGAGCCCTGCAGAGAGGGATGCGCCCATAAAATACCAGCTTTCCCTGGTGAGAAAGTTGAATCCATGGGCCCGCAGCCGGGAATCGTAGAGCGGCCGGTCTAGGGGCGAGAGCACCTGGCCGCCGGTTCCGATGGTAACCGATATCGTACCAGGAGTTACAATGCCGTTGCCCACAGCCTGCATCACCTGGTCTGCTCCGCCATGAACCACCGGTGTACCTCTCTTGAGCCCTGTAACATCGGCCGCCTCAAAGCTGATTTCTCCCGCCGGTGTGTCGGGAAGATGGATATCCGGAAACAGTTCCTGCCGGAATCCCAGAGCATTGATCAACTCATCGGACCATCTTCCTGAACTCACATCAAGCAGGGTTGTACTGGCTGCATCACTTATGTCTGTAGAGATGGTTCCGGTAAGCTTGAATCGAATATAATCCTTGGGAAGCACTACCCGGGCAGTCTGTCTATACATATCCGGTTCATGTTCCTTCATCCAAAGCAGTGAAGGTCCCATAAATCCGACGGCAACCGGGCTGTGCACGATTTCTCCTACCCGCTGTTCCCCGACTGTCTGGTTAATGTAATCCACTTGGTGCTTTGTCCGCTGGTCACACCAGATAATAGCTTTACGTACCGGTTTTCCCGATCCATCCAGCATCACCAGTCCATGCATCTGTCCGGAAAACCCGATACCCCGTATCTCCTCCGGCTGCACGCCGCTCGTATGCATAGCTGATCTGATTGTATCAACCGCAGCTTTCCACCACGTTTCAGGATCCTGTTCCGCCCATCCTTCCCGGGGAATGTCAAAGGAATATTCCTGCTGGGCAATGGCCATCAGCGATCCTGATTCATGCATAAGCACCGTCTTCACACTTGAAGTACCCAGGTCTATTCCCATCAGTACAGCCATGGTATCCTCTTTTTTTTACTCGCTCATTAATTCCTGCACGAACTGAACCGACTTCCTGAGAGCTTCCTGCCGTGCTTCAGGGGATACATCAGCATCAAGGTTTCTCCAGATTCGAAGGTCAGTTCCTACCGGACCGCCGGCTGCCACAAAAGGCTCAAGCACAAGCCGGCCGGTATAGTGTATATCCTTCAATGCTGCAGCAATGTCTTTCCATGGAATATGATTACCCGTACCGGGCAGGCGTCGGTTATTCTCACTGAAATGTACATGGGCAATGTGGGATCCAGCACGCCGTATGGAATCAGCGATGCTGTTCTCTTCAATGTTTGCATGAAATACATCCAGCAGGATTCCAGCATTTGGACTGTCCACATCCTTACAAAAGGCTATCCCCTCATCGACGGAGTTAACAATGAACTGTTCAAATCTGTTCACCATCTCTATGGCATAGGTGATTCCGTAGGACTCAGCAACTGGTATTACCTTCTGGACTGATTCTACTCCTCGCTTCCAGCAGTCCCGTTTATACTCCGGGGTTATGACCTTTGTAAATAGATAGGGCCACCAGGAATAAAGGATGCCGCTGAGGATTTTTCCGCCCATATAATTCACTGATTCAAGCATACGCTTAGAGTGCTCGATACCTGCCTGACGAATATTCGGATCCTCGCTAGCCATATCTTTTGACTGAGGAAAACCGATACAGAAACTCATTTCCACTCCGTTATCCTCAGCACACGTTTTAAGTTCATCCATTCTGGAACGATCCATCTGGACCATATAATCTGGAGGGGTAACTTCAAGATCATTACAACCTGCATCTGCAGCTAGGCGTATCCGCTCAAGCAGGTCTACGTCCCACTGATCTCCCCAATATGCGTAATGGATTCCAATTTTATTGTTCATCTTTTTCTCCTACTAAGGTAATAGCATGTGCTGCAATCTCTGCATGGGTCATCCCGAAGCGCTGCAGGATATAGTCAACTGTTCCAGTCTCCCCTACCATCTCCGGAAAGCCGATTCGGCCGAAGGGTATGCCAAGGCGGTGATCGGCGAGCAGTTCCGCCACCGCTGAACCCAGACCGCCTGTAATAGAATGGTTCTCGGCTGTCAGCACTGCCCCGGTTTTAGCTGCAGTTTCCAGGATCAGCTGTTCATCCAGCGGCTTCAGGGATACCACATCCACTACCTGTGCTGATATCCCCTGTGCTTCGAGTTTTTCAGCAGCCTGAATCGCCTCGAAGACCATGAGAGGACCTTCAGCTATGATTGTTATATCTGTACCCGGACGCACAACTTGAGCTTTTCCAAGGGTGAATTCGGTATCATCGCGGTAGATTACGCGTTTGTTTTTCCGGAACAGCCTGATGTAGGCAACCCCGTGCGCCTGGATGATCTGTGGAAGCAGGGACTTGAGCATCACCTCATCGGTTGGATCCACTATTGTAATGCCAGGAAGAGCACGCATGATTGCGATATCCTCGAAGGTCATATGGGTCCCGCCATTGGCTGCACTACAGACCCCCGGGTCTGTACCAATTATCTTTATATTCTGCTGGTTATAGCATCCTGCCATAAATATCTGGTCCAGGGTCCTGCGGACGGCATAGGCTGCAAAGGAGTGCACCACCGGTATGAATCCTACAGCCGATAACCCTCCGGCCACTCCCATCATATTTGCTTCCTGAATACCGCAGTTCACTGCTCGGTCAGGATACTTACCTGCAAAGGCTTTGAGTCCAGAAGAACTCATGAGGTCTGCATCCAGAACGAAAATATCCGGATCTGCCTCAGCCAACCGGATGAGCTCCATGCTGTTGATTTCCCGCAGCATATGTTTGCTCGTACGTATGTTAATCATGGATCCCCTCCAGTTGTGCCGTCAGCGACTCTATACGGTGTGTGATTTCCTTTCTCGCCTCTTCCAGCTGCTCAGAAGAAATCGGCACATGATGCACGCCGGGTTTCCCGTCTACGCCGCTCCATCCCTTGCCCTTGACGGTATCCATAATAACAATTCCGGGTCTGCCAGTTTCCCGGAGGATCTCCTGGGTAGCGTTATGGAGTTCATCAATGTTATGGCCGTCTGCCTGGATGGCTCTCCATCCGAATGACTCAAACTTGCTTCTCAGGTCTCCAAGCGAACAGATATCCTCGGTATATCCGTCAAGCTGCTGTTTGTTTACATCAACATAAGCTATGAGGTTATCAAGCTGCTGGTGTGCAGCAAACAGCACTGCCTCCCAGACCTGACCTTCATTGCACTCACCGTCTCCGAGGATAAGAAAAACCCGGGATGCACTGGACCGTTTTTTCAGCCCCAGGGCCATCCCTGCAGCCAGGGATGCCCCCTGACCTAATGAGCCGGTCCCGATATCGATTCCCGGGGTTTTGTGCATATTGCAGTGGCTCGGCAGTGACGATCCATTCTGGTTCAGGGTTAACAGCTCCTCCATCGGGAAAAACCCAGCCAAGGCAAGTGCCGCATAGAGAGCAGGACCGCAATGTCCCTTGGACAGCACCACACGGTCCCGGGCGGGATCTTCCGGGTATTTAGGATCATACCGGAGCACTTCCTGATAGAGCAATGCAGTCAGTTCCGCAATAGAGAGTACTCCCCCGACATGTCCTGCCCCGCAGGACCCTATGGCTTCCATGCTGTGCAGCCGTATAAACTCAGCTGCACGATGGAGCTCAAGGCTGCGGTGTTGTGATAATATATTCATGGTACTCCTTACTTCCTGTATATGTGGCAGGAAACCAGATGCCCCGGGGCAGTCGGTTCGCCCGGCTCAGGATATTCCCTTTCGCATATGTCACCGACTTTTTTCGGGCACCGCGTATGAAAGGGACAGCCGGAGGGCGGATTGATCGGTGAGGGAATCTCTCCTGTGAGGATAATCTCATCACGTTCAATATCGGGATCACTCGGCAGTGCTGCGGAGAAGAGCGCCTCTGTATAGGGGTGAAGGGGATGTTCAAAGAGTTCTTCAGTCTCAGCATATTCTACAATATTGCCGAGATACATGACAGCTATCTTGTCAGCCATATATCGGGTGGTCCCGAGATCATGGGCTATGAGCAGGTAGCTCACATGATATTTATCCTGAATGTCACGGAACATGTTCATGATCTGGGCGCGGATCGATACATCAAGTGCTGATACCGGTTCATCAAGAATAATGATTTTCGGGTCAGAAACCAGTGCTGCCGCAACGGCAATTCTCTGGCGCTGACCGCCGCTGAATTCATGGGGATAGCGTCCCATGAGGGATGGATCAAGACCAACGTCGGTTAGTACCTGCTTAACCTTCTCAAGTACTTCACTACTGCTCATTTCCTTATGATTCACTACAAGGGGTTCGCCTACGATCTCCTGAACCTTCATTCTCGGATTCAGGGATGACCAGGGATCCTGAAATACCGCCTGCATATTCCTGCGATATGTACGGTTCTCCTGCCCCGTGAGTTCATGCACATTCTTCCCTTCCAAAAATACAGTCCCTTCAGTAGGTTTTTCAAGGCCAAGGATAACATTTGCAGTTGTCGATTTCCCGCATCCTGACTCTCCAACGAGAGCCAGTGTTTCCCCTGATTGTACTGTAAAGGTGAGACCGTCCACAGCTTTCACAACAGTCGTTGATTTCTTAAACAGCATCTTTGATCGAACAGGGAAATACTTTTTCAGTCCTGTTACGCTAAGTAAGGCTTCGGTTTCCACGTCTTATCCTCCAATCTCCAGCAATCGGCTAAATGCCCCTCAGTACCGCTTAATCCGTCAAAGGTAGGCGGATATGCTTCAAAGCATCTATCGACAGCATATTCGCATCGATTAGCAAAATAACAGCCTTTTTTCCGCTCCCATGCAGGTGTAGGCTGCCCGGGAATCGAATAAAGCCTGTCTACTCGTTTCTCCACTTTTGGAACTGAGTTAATCAATGCATGGGTGTAGGGATGTGACGGATTCTTAAAAAGCGCCCGGACGGTTCCCTGCTCCACGATGCGTCCTGAATAGAGCACTGCAACACGATCACACATCTTGGCAACAATCCCAAAATCATGGGTGATGAAAATAATCGACACCCCGCTCTTTTCCTGAATCTCCCGAAGCAGACGCAGATACTGGGCTTGTATGGTGAGGTCCAGGGATGTTGTCGGCTCGTCCGCTATGATAATCTTCGGCGAGGATGATATTGCTATCGCTCCAACCGCCCGCTGCTTCATTCCCCCGCTCATCTCATGGGGATAGTCGCTGATGCGTTTTTCCGGTGCGGCAACGTTTACTTTCTTCAGCAGTTCTATGATCTTAGCCTTGAGGGTTTTCTTGTCCATCTTCCCCTCATAGATTCTCAACCCCTCACCTATCTGGTTTCCAACCGTAAAAACCGGGTTCAGGGATGTCATGGGATCCTGGAAGATCATGGAGATCTCCCTCCCCCGGATCTTTCGCATCTGCTTCTCGGAAAGTTTTGTCAAATCAACACCATCCAGGAGTATCTCTCCCCCTTCTATTGATGCTGCAGGCTTCGGTTCCATCCGAAGTATTGATTTTGCAGTCATGGATTTACCGCCGCCGGACTCGCCTACGATGCCGAAGGTCTCCCCCTGCTTGACATAAAAGCTCACACCATCAACTGCAGGGATGACTCCCCGCTTCGTGCGGACGTAGGTTTTAAGGTCCTTAACCTCCAGCACAATCTTGCCGATTCGCTTGCCTTGTTCCTGTTCCTGCTGGACAGCAGGATCTTGTTTGACGTCCATCTATTTTATACCTGCCTTAATTTCGGATCGAGTTTATCCCTCAGCCAGTCACCTAACATGTTAAAGGATAACACGGTCAACATAATTGCCATTCCCGGAAACAGGGGTACCCACCAGGCCGAAACTACAAACATCCTGCCCTCTGATACCATCAGGCCCCAGGCGGGATTTGGTGGCGGTACCCCGACACCGACAAAGCTTAGGGATGCTTCAAAGACAATGACAAATCCTACCTGCAGGGTAATCAATACGATAATCGTATTCACCATATTGGGAAGGAGGTGTTTGAACATAATCCTCAGTTTTGAACACCCCACCACCTGGGCCCGTTTTACAAACTGGCTCTCCGCCCACTTGAGCGTCTCAGCACGGGTCTGTCTTGTATACACACCCCAGAGATAATAGGCTACCAGACCTACCAGGACCCCAAGAGAGGCCCCAGCCGCAGTAGCAACGGCAATCGCTATCAGAATGATTGGAATAGACAGAGTAATATCGACGAGTCTGCTTACAACTGCATCAATCCATCCACGGAAATATCCCGCCATAAGGCCGAATACGATACCGAGGGATCCCCCAATAAGGATACCGCTTGCGGCAACAGCCGATGATATACGTGCACCGTAAATCATCCTGCTGAGTATATCCCTGCCCTGGTGATCAGTTCCAAGCAGATATCCCTCCGGTCCCCCGAGAAATGAGGGGGGCTGAAGTCTCAATCTCAGACTTCCCGAATAGGGGTTATGGGGAGCAAGAAGCTCCGCAAAAATAGTTGGTATAATCAGTACAATCAAGATGATCAGGATAGGAACAATAGGCAGTTCTCTTACTACACTCCAGACAACTGCCGCCTTGGACTTAGGCTGTTCATCGAGTACCATGGGTTTCTTCTTCACAGCATGCTCTCCTCTCTAGAAACAATTTGCATACACAACAGTTGGTTTAGTGATACCGAATTCGCGGATCAATAAAGGCATATAAGATATCTACCAGAAAATTTACAGCAATAATGATCGTACCAAAAACGATCGAGATTGCCTGGACTACTGCGTAGTCCCTGGCAAGGACTGACTGCAGTACTAGAACCCCTACTCCGGGCCAGCTGAAGACGATCTCAGTCGTAATTGATCCGACCACAAGATAACCGAGCATGATCCCCGCATAGGTAAGCGGCGGAATCAGTGCATTCCGGAAGCAGTGCTTCCAGATCACCTTCATTGGGGATACACCCTTTACCCGGGCAAGCTGGACATATTCACTGTCGAGGGCTTCGAACATCGCAGACCTGACCAATCTCATGAGAGCCGCCACCTGGAACCATCCGACAACAATTGCAGGCATGACAAAATGCTTCCAAGTACCGTAGCCTGAAGTCGGTAGAATTCTGAGATTCACTGCAAATATCCAGATAAGTACGATGCCGATCCAGAAATGGGGCAGCGACTGTCCGAGTATCGCTATAAGCTTACCAAAAAAATCCAGTGGTGAGTTCTTATATACCGCGGAGAACACCCCTATGACCAATGCGAGCAGGATAGCAAAAAGCATTGCAACCAGTGCCAGCTCTGCAGTCTTGGACATTCTGACCATCACCAGATTAAAGGCATCCCTGCCAGGAAGCCGTAGTGATTCTCCGAAGTCACCGCGTACTGCATTTCCGACAAACAGGAAATACTGGATATGTGTCGGCCTATCAAGCCCCCAGAGGGCCATCATTCTATCCCTATGCTCCTGGGTTGCCTCTGCCGGTAGCAGGGTATCCGCTGGATCTCCGCTCAGCCGCGCAAGAAAGAACACAATGATACTCATTGCGAACAGGGTAAATATCGCCTGTCCCAAACGTTTCAGTATATACTTTCCCATGCTAGTGAGCTCCCTTTCCCATGACAGTTCTGCTGTCTCTCAAGCGCATAATATTGTGCATCACCTGTACACCCCTTTTATCACACAAATGTGTTTTCACCGTCTACATTTTACCATGAGAATCTGTAATTCAAAATATGGCAATCAAAAAGTAAGCAGCATCCACAACATGAACAGGCGACGAGGGTAGGACTCCTGCCCTCGCCACCTGAAGTGTTATTCACATCAGCTCACGTTACCGCACGAATTATTGGGCACGTTCAAGCAGATACCAGTGACTTGGACCATAGGGGTTCAGTCCAGGCCATACCCAGTCGGCAATCACATCAGGATCGACAACTACTTCACTGTAGGTCATTCCCAGTGGAATATAGGGAATCTGCTCAAAAGCATGGTCACCAATTTCCAGTGAAAGTGCATTTCTTCTGTCAACATCAAGCTCAGCTTCCAGTTCAGCATACTTCTCCTCGATAAAATTATCGGTATAGAAGAAGGTAAGTGCTCCGTCGTGGGTAAGCTGGTCACGAATGTACTGCTCGGTAGGACGGATCGGGAAGTTTCGGCTTGGAGTAATCATACCTCTGGTATTCATCTGCTGCCACTGAGGAATAAAGGTTCCAAAATCAACCGGTTCAATGGTTGTGCGTACACCAATTTCATTCCAGTATGTCGGCAGTGCCTCAACGACAACCCGAGCCTCCGGCTGTGCAGGCCAGTTCATCTGGTAAATAGTCAAGTGAATGTCTCCAGGTTCATAGCCTTCATCAGCAAGAAGCTGTTTGGCCCGTTCAGGATCATATCCGTAGTATTCATCAAACCGTTCTTCCCACTCGGGATTCCACACTTCCCTGTTAGGATGCCAGCCGGTATTGTAGCTGTGAGCAATACGTCCGTCATAGACAAACTCATGAAGTTCATCAAGATCAACCGCCAGGCTCAAGGCGAGACGTACATTACGGTTGTAAATTGCATCGCTGGGCTCTGCGACACCCTGATCAGCAAAGGAAGCTCCGCCGAACATGATGATTCGCTGCATGTTTTCCTGGGTAGCTGCAATGACTCTCAAGCCCTGGTTCTCTGCAGATCGGGCAACGTCACGACTCAACTGGCCAAGGTGGGCTTCACCGGAAAGCAGTCGGGCAAGGATAGTGGTTTCATCATCGACCCAGTTAAACATAATTTCAGTAAAGTCAGGGGTCTCATTACTCCAATGGTTCTCAAAGTGCTCGACAAGCAGGCTCTGCCCGTCTACTCTCTCTACGTACTGATACACACCGGTTCCGACCAGTTTGTCATCAACCGCACGTTCCTGGCCTGTATCCCAGTGATCCTTGCTCATGACATAGAGCTCTCCACCTGCCCGTGAGAAGAGTGCTTCACCGAAGGTCATGGGATAATGAAAACGGAAGACAATGGTATAGTCATCAACAATCTCCACTTCCTTCACCTGACTTCTCCAGACAGTTGCCTGGTTTACACCGCTGTCATCGCGCTTCAGCAGTTCCCAGGTATGTTTCACATCAGCAGCGGTGAGCTCACCGTAACCGTGGTGAAATTGAACCCCCTGGCGCAGGTGGAACACCCACTCCCGGTCGTTGTCGTTTCGTTCCCAGCTTGTCGCAAGTCGCGGGAGCGCCTGTCCTGTTACAGGATCAGTCTCCAGCAGAGTCTCAAGCACCGGTTCAAACTGTGCAAAATTTGCCCATCCACTTGCCCAGATACGGTTTGTATCAAGGGGCGGTGACGGCATAGATACCAGCAACCGGTCAACCTCAGGGGCTGCTTCAGCTTCAGCTCGTCCACCCGCTGTCAGCGGTGCTGCCAGCAGCATAACGGCCAGAGCAGCAATACTTACTACTTTCAATTTCTTCGACATGCTTATTCCTCCTTTTAATAGGTAGCATTTCATCTGCGACTCATTTCATGATTATTATATGAACTGAATCGCTAATTTATTTTAGCTTACATCAGTCAGTTGTCAAGCATATTTTATCGTTTAGTATTATTTTTTATCGTGTAATACATCCCACAAGATCGCAGCAGCATTCACAAAACAGATTCCATTCAACTGAAGATTCATACACATTATTTTATACCATTACTGAACTTACAAATTTTTACAACTTTCTGTTTTCTGAAATCACATCCCTGAATAGAAGATCACCGAGAATAAAAATCATTGTTTTATATCTGCATTTCATCATTTATCTATGATGCATTCTGTTATATGTTATCATTTTCTATTAGATTATGTTGACTTATAACCAAATTGGGTGTTACGATAGATAACGACATAGTAATAAGAGGAGGCACAACAGTGTTTGATTTTACTGGTAAAATCGCAGTTGTCACTGGAGGAGAAATGGGCATCGGCAAAGCCGCTGCACTTGCACTGGTTCAGCAGGGAGCCACGGTCATACTGGCAGGAATTAACGATGCTGAAGGGAAGAAGACCGCTTCACTCCATGACGGTATGTATTTCATCCATACGGACGTCACGAAGGAGCAAGATGTTTCCCAGCTTGCAGAAACGGTTAAGAAAACCCATGGACCGGCTACCGTACTCATTAACAGCGCAGGTATTCATGGAAAAGGAAAGGCTGCAGACACAGAACTGTCCCTTTGGAACAGTATTATGACAGTTAATGTGACGGGAGTGTTCCTGATGTGCAAAGCGTTCATCCCCCAGATGATTGCAGCCGGGAGCGGTTCTATCGTAAATGTAGCATCCGAGGCAG
>SKJE01000110.1 GCA_007116075.1 Spirochaetia bacterium | reverse complement strand
TCAACATCGACTCCCTCTTCTATGAAGTAACCCTGGTGGAGGGCGTAATAAAAGGGAGCCGCATCAACAGCACCCATCATCCCCACGGTTAGAGAGGGAAGTGCTTCAAGTTCGATATGATCGTCCGCTTCCTCAGATCTGCTGCATCCAAACAAGATCAATACAAGCAGAAGAACACAGCAGTAAACAGGGACTCTTTTCATGGTTTTATGCCTCGATTATCTCAGGGTTAATCTTTTTTAACTCTACCACAATGTAAGGAGCTTTCTCAATTGCAAGTTCCTCTGTTTTTCAGTATCATTTCATTATGAAACTAACGAACTACCATACCCACTGCTATATGGATGACGGCTCACGGCCGATTGAAGAGTATGTAACCTGGGCGATTGAACACAATTTCGATGCGCTGGGGTTCAGCTGCCACACCCCTGTACCCTATGAGGATGACTGGCACCTGGCACAGCATGACCTTCAGAAATACTTCGATGAGATCAAACGTCTGAAAAAAGAGTACGTTCATGATGTGGAGCTGTATACTGGACTCGAACTGGACTACGCAGATGACCGTAAGGAGCTGCTTGGTTCGGAGTTCCAGGACCGGGTGGATTATGTAATTGCTTCTGTGCATATGTTCCGGGACGCTGACGGGGAGGGGTATCTAAGTTTTGACGGTCCGGAAACGGAGCTGCAGATGCTGCTGGATCGCAACTTTGAAAATGACGGCAGGCGCATGGCTGAAGCGTACTACCACTGTCTCTGCGAGATGATGGACCGGCATACCTTTGATATCCTCGGCCATATCGATCTGATAAAAAAGCGTAACCGCCATAACCGTTTCTTTGATCAAACCCAGGGATGGTACCGGGATGCGGCTCTCCAGGCTCTTGAGGCAGCTGCAAGGAACCATGTCCGCCTCGAAGTGAATACCGGTGGAATTGCCCGGGGCGCTATTGATGAGCCCTATCCAGCTGTCTGGATGTTGAAACACTGCAAAGAACTGGGCATCCGCCTTGTTCTTTCAGCGGATGCCCATCGTCCACAGGACTTAATGTGCGCATTTGATACCACGCTGTCGCATATACGCGACGCTGGATACCGTGAGCTTGACGTGCTCTACGGCGGGAAGTGGATTCCCACCGATATTTAGCCGTCGTTGCTCGACTTCGCCCATAAATTAATATTGCCGTCCTTGGCGTATGAATCAATCTCCTTCAGCTCCTCCGGTGAGAACTCAAGATTATTCAGTGCGTCCACATTTTCCTGAATCTGTCTTGGAGAACTTGCTCCGATAAGCACCGAGGTTACCTCTTTGCGTCGGAGCACCCAGGCGAGCGCCATCTGTGCCAGTGACTGGTCTCTCCGTTTTGCTATCTCATTTAGGTTCTTAATCCGTGTGAGGTTTTCTTCGGAGAGGAATTCCCCGGTGCGGAAACTGGGAGCCTTTTTTGCTGCCCGGCTTCCCTCAGGAATACCTCCCAGGTATTTATCAGTCAGCATTCCCTGTGCTAAAGGCGAGAAGCAGATACATCCCATGCCAATATCATCCAGGGTATCCAGAAGTTCCTCCTCTACCCAGCGGTTGAGCATCGAGTAGGAGGGTTGGTGGATGATACAGGGAATATTACGTTCCTTAAGCATCTTCCAGGCTTCACGGGTCTTCGCTGCAGAATAGGAAGAGAGTCCGACATAGAGCGCCTTACCTTGCCGTACCGCAGTCTCCAATGCACCGACAGTCTCTTCAAGGGGTGTGTCGGGATCAAATCGGTGGGAATAGAAGATATCTACATAATCAAGGCCCATCCGTTTGAGACTCTGATCAAGGCTGGCAAGGATATATTTCCTGCTGCCCCATTCACCATAGGGTCCCGGCCACATAAGGTAACCGGCCTTGGTGGATATAATCAATTCATCCCTGTATGCACTGAGATCCTGTTTGAGAATCCTGCCAAAGTTCTCTTCCGCAGACCCCGGGGGCGGGCCGTAGTTATTTGCGAGGTCGAAATGGGTGATACCCAGGTCAAATGATCGATGGATCATCTCCCGTGCGGGTGTGACCGGTGTTGCATCGCCAAAGTTATGCCAGAGCCCCAAGGATACCGCAGGCAGCAGGAGTCCGCTGTTGCCGCATCTGTTATAGGGTATGAGGTCATACCGCTGATCATCAGGTGTGTAATTCATATTATGAATCCTCCTTATATACATATTGTACTTGATGAATACCCCCCTTTCAAGGGGGGTGCATGCGCAGAAGCCTTAGGGGAAATATCTTCCCCAGGGAGCGTTCACCCAGATACAGAACAGCCATACCATGTAGATATCCTGAAATTGGGAGGAATTATATGAAAAAGATGGCATGTATGATCGTTGCAGTTCTTCTAACCCTGTCCTGCATCCAGGACAGCGAGGACGTGACCCACACAGGTTCCCTGCGGGTACATATTGCCGGGAGTGAAGGCATCAGTATCCGAAGCGTGCCCGAGATCAACATCGACTCCTATCGCCTGACTGGCAGCGGACCGATGGGGCAGGTATATGAGGGTGAATACTTTAATAATTCAGAGGTGCTGCTGAACAACCTGCAGGCGGGGACCTGGCAGGTTACCCTCACGGGTTTTGATCTGGCAGAGCAGCCGGTAGCCCAGGATGCAAAGACGTTAGAGATTCAACGGGGTGAGGAGACCCTTTGGGAAGCATTGGTCACTCCGCTGGAGGGGACTGGAGTGCTGGACACAGAAATCACCTGGCCTGAGCAGCTGGATGAGCAGATTGAGAAAGAGGTGGTCCTTATCAATGCTGCTAGCGGAGTAAAAACGACACTTGAAGCCCTGCCGGACGGAAGCTATGCTGCTGTTCAGCTTGATCACGGGTATTATCTACTTCAGGTATTTCTTCAGGAAGGTTCCCACAGATATTACGGCGATGTATTTCTGGTGAGAATTCTTGCTGACCAGGAGACCCGGTTTGAACTTGAGGTGACCGAACAAGACATACATTATATTGGCTCTGTTACAGTTACCATCGATCATGAACTGGGAAATCCCCTTGAGGTATGTTTAAGCGGACCTGAGGAACCCCTGTATCAGGGCGATTACGCCTATATTGTAGTGACTGTTGATGATCCCCCTGAGGGGGTCTATAACCACTTCCGCTGGTTTATCAACGGAGAGGAACAGCATAGTGTTCTGGACGGACCAGCTATTAATCATTTCCTGGATCAGGCTGGGATTGAACGTCTTGCAGTACTTGTACGGTCCTATGATAGTGAAACTGATGCATTACTCCAGGCAGGAGCGGCATCACTGGTGCTTAACGTGCTTCCTGAAGAGTAACTATTTCGAAATTAACTGCAC